>NZ_JBOBDQ010000018.1:0-100480 GCF_050586565.1 Pseudomonas sp. WC1 | reverse complement strand
CTGATCGATCAACTCATTGATATTCAAGGAGTTTTTCGTTCCGATGTCGCTGGAAGTGGGGCGCATTATAAGGGGATCTGAAACCCCGTCAACCGTTAATTTCATAAAAATCAAAAAGATCGCGCCAGGTGCCCGCCGATGCCCTACCACCCTGACACCTATATAAGAAGCGCTAAAGCAAAAGCGGGGAGGCCTACCGGCCTCCCCGCTTCTATATAGCTACGCCTGCAGGCAATCACTCAGCCTTGAGGGTAACCCGAGCAAACGCCTTCTTGCCCGCCTGGCACACGTGGGTCGCGCCGAGCACAAACATGAAGTCACGGTCGACCACCTCACCATCCACCTTGACCGCGCCTGCGCCGAGCAGATCCCGCGCCTGTGCCGAGTTTTTCACCAGGCCAGCCCGGTTCAGCACGGCGGCGATCGGCAGATTTTCAGCAGCGGCCACTTCGATCTCCGGCAGGTCTTCTGGCAACTCGCCTTCCTTCATGCGGTTACCCGCAGCACGGTGCGCATTGGCCGCAGCCTCTTCACCATGGAAACGCGCCACGATTTCCTCGGCCAGCTTGATCTTGATGTCACGCGGGTTGGCGCCGTTCTCGACATCCGCCCGGAACTGATCGATCTCTTCCATCGAACGGAAGCTCAGCAGCTCGAAGTAACGCCACATCAAGGTATCGGGAATCGACACAAGCTTGCTGTACATCACCCCAGGGGCTTCCTGGATGCCGACATAATTGCCCAGCGACTTGGACATCTTCTTCACGCCATCCAGCCCTTCAAGCAGCGGCATGGTGACGATGTTCTGCGCCTCCTGGCCATAGGCGCGCTGCAGCTCGCGCCCCATCAGCAGGTTGAACTTCTGGTCGGTGCCACCCAGCTCGACATCGGCCTTCAAGGCAACGGAGTCGTAACCCTGCACCAGCGGATAGAGAAACTCATGGATCGCGATTGGCTGGTTGGTGGTGTAACGCTTGTCGAAGTCATCGCGTTCGAGCATGCGCGCCACGGTGTACTGCGAGGCCAGGCGAATAAAGTCGGCAGGCGTGAGCTTGTCCATCCAGGTGGAGTTGAACGCCACCTCGGTCTTCGCCGGGTCGAGAATCTTGAAGACCTGCTGCTTGTAGGTCTCGGCGTTGTCGAGCACCTGCTCGCGGGTCAGCGGCGGGCGAGTAGCGCTCTTGCCGCTCGGGTCGCCGATCATGCCGGTGAAGTCGCCGATCAGGAAGATGACCTGGTGGCCCAACTCCTGGAACTGACGCAGCTTGTTGATCAGCACCGTGTGCCCCAGGTGCAGGTCGGGCGCGGTTGGGTCGAAGCCCGCCTTGATGCGCAGCGGCTGGCCGCGCTTGAGCTTCTCCACCAGTTCCGACTCGACCAATACCTCTTCCGCACCGCGCTTGATAAGCGCCAGCTGCTCTTCAACCGACTTCATAGACAGACCCGCAACGCTAGGATTCAAGGGGAGCCAACCATACAAGATCGGCCATCAAATACAAGTTTCGCAACGGATTGTGACCCGAACGGCGCACCGCAACGTCTATGCGCCCTTGCGTGAGAATGGATTTGGTTATATTTTATACAGTTATTTCATCTTCATCATGTCATTCATCTTTTCCATTTCACCTTTTTCAAAGTCACCTTATCTATGACCAACGAAACGCCTAAAGCGCCCCCGCTTTATCCGAAAAGCCATCTGTTGGCCGCCAGCGGCATCGCCGCCCTTCTCAGTCTGGCTTTGCTGGTATTCCCGTCCAGCGAAGTGGAAGCCAAGAAAACCACCCTCAGCCTGGAGCTGGAAAGCCCGGCCGAACAGCTCAAGGACGAGTCTCGCGGCGCCCCGCTGGTACAGGCCGAGCAGAACAGCGACTCACCCTTCGCTCAGATCGAAGGTGCAGAACCCGAAACCGCCAAGGCGGAACCCGCTCCAGCCCCTGCGGCAAAACCGGAGGACAAGGCCCCGGGTCACCGCGAAGTGGTCGTCAGCCGCGGCGATACACTCTCGACCTTGTTCAACAAGGTCGGCCTGCCTGCCAACGTCGTTCACGACGTACTGGCCAGCAACAAGCAGGCCAAGCAGTTCAGCCAGCTCAAGCATGGCCAGGTGCTGCAATTCGAGCTGGACAAGGACGGCCAGCTGGCAAGCCTGCACAGCAAAGTCAGCAACCTCGAGACCATCCGCCTGAACCGCACCGACAAGGGCTTCGCCTTCGAGCGCGAGGTCAGCAAGCCGGTGGTGCGCACCGCCTACGCCCACGGCGTGATCAAGAGCTCGCTGTCCGCCTCCGCCCAGCGCGCTGGCCTGTCCCACAGCATGACCATGGACATGGCGCGCATCCTCGGCTACGACATTGATTTCGCCCAGGACATCCGCCCGGGCGACGAATTCGACGTGGTCTATGAGCAGAAGATGATGGACGGCAAGGTGGTCGGCGCCGGCAACATCCTCTCCGCCCGCTTCACCAACCGCGGCAAGACCTACACCGCCGTGCGCTACACCAACAAGCAGGGCAACACCAACTACTACACCGCCGACGGCAACAGCCTGCGCAAGGCGTTCATCCGTACCCCGGTGGATTTCGCCCGCATCAGCTCGCGGTTCTCTGCCGGCCGCAAGCACCCGATCCTCAACAAGATCCGCGCGCACAAGGGCGTGGACTACGCCGCGCCACGCGGCACGCCGATCAAGGCTGCAGGCGACGGTCGCATCGAACTCGCCGGCCGCCGTGGCGGCTACGGCAACACCGTGATCATCGCCCACGGCAACTCGTACAAGACGCTCTATGGCCACATGCAGGGCTTCGCGAAGGGCATCAAGACCGGCTCCAGCGTCAAGCAGGGGCAGATCATCGGCTACATCGGCACCACCGGCCTGTCGACCGGCCCGCACCTGCACTACGAGTTCCAGGTCAATGGCGTGCACGTCGACCCACTGAGCCAGAAGGTGCCGATGGCCGACCCGATCGCCAAGGCCGAGCGCCAGCGCTTCAACCAGCAGAGCCAGCCCCTGATTGCCCGCATGGATCAGGAAAAGGCCACTCTGCTCGCAGCCAACAAGCGCTGAGCCCATGGCGCTCTACCTGGGGGTGATGTCCGGCACCAGCCTCGATGGGCTGGACATCGCCCTGATCGAGCAAGACGAGCAGCTGCGGCTGCTCGCCACCCACTACATCCCCATGCCCGTCGACCTGCGCCAGGACCTGCTCGGCCTCTGCGCCAGCGGCCCCGACGAGATCGCCCGTGCCGCCCTTGCGGAGAACCGCTGGGCCACACTGGCCGCCCAGGGCATCAACCACCTGCTGGACGCCCAAGGCCTGGACCCCGAGGCCATTCGCGCCATCGGCAGCCACGGCCAGACTGTTCGCCATGAGCCGGCCCGCGGCTTCACCGTGCAAATCGGCAACCCCGCCCTGCTGGCCGAACTCACCGGCATCTGCGTGGTGGGCGACTTCCGCCGCCGCGACGTGGCGGCAGGCGGCCAGGGCGCTCCCCTGGTACCGGCATTTCACGAGGCCTTGTTCGGGCATCTCGGCCAGTGCCTGGCGATCCTCAACGTAGGCGGTTTCAGCAACCTCAGCCTGGTCGAGCGGGACCAACCGGTACATGGCTTCGACTGCGGGCCGGGCAATGTGTTGCTGGATGCCTGGATCGAGCGCAAGCAAGGCCAGGCCTTTGATGCCAATGGCGCCTGGGCGGCCAGCGGCTGCGTGCAGCACGGCCTGTTGAACGCGCTGCTGAGCGATCCGTTCTTCGCCGGCAGCGGCCCGAAGAGCACCGGACGCGAGGTGTTCAACCTGCCATGGCTGGATGCCCACCTGGCCCGGCTACCCGCTTATCGCGACGAAGACGTCCAGGCCACGCTGCTGGAGCTGACGGCCCACACCATCATCGACTCGCTACGCCAAGCTCAGTCAGGGACTGAAGCCCTACTGGTCTGCGGTGGTGGCGCCCGCAACGGCGTCCTCATGGCTCGCCTGGCCGCCCTGCTGCCTGGGGCGAAGGTTGCCAGCACCGCCGCGCATGGCGTGGACCCCGACTGGGTGGAGGCCATGGCCTTCGCGTGGCTGGCCCATTGCTGTCTGGAAGGCATTCCCGCCAATCGGCCCAGTGTGACCGCCGCCAGAGGCCTGCGTATCCTCGGCGCGATCTACCCCGCCTGAATGCAAAACGCCGCGCAAATGCGCGGCGTTTTTTTGCCCGACCTGATCAGATCGAGAACGACGAACCGCAACCGCAGGTGGTGGTGGCGTTCGGGTTCTTGATCACGAAGCGCGAGCCTTCCAGCCCCTCCTGGTAATCCACCTCGGCGCCGGCCAGGTACTGGTAGCTCATCGGGTCGACGACCAGTGCAACGCCTTCGCGCTCGACGATGGTGTCGTCATCGGCCACGTCCTCATCGAAGGTGAAGCCGTACTGGAAGCCCGAGCAACCGCCGCCGGTCACGAACACACGCAGCTTCAGCCGGTCGTTGCCCTCTTCGCTGACCAAGGTCTTCACCTTGTGCGCAGCCCCGGGGGTGAACTCCAAAGCCGTGGGGGTGAAGGATTCGACGCTCATGTTGATTCTCCCGGCGCAGTGCCGCCATAAAACTCGATGGGGCGTATTATCCGCTTGTCCGAGAAAATCGGTCAAGAATTGTGCGGCTTTAGTCGGCCCCACGAAAAAGGCCCGCACGCGGCGGGCCTTGGCGACGTACGCTGGCTTACGGCAGCAGGCCCGCGTGGGACAGGCCCATGCGTTCATCCAGGCCGAACAGGATGTTGAGGTTCTGCACCGCCTGGCCCGACGCGCCCTTGACCAGGTTGTCGATCACCGACAGCACCACCACCAGGTCACCGCCCTGCGGCCGGTGCACGGCGATGCGGCAGACGTTGGCACCACGCACGCTGCGGGTTTCCGGGTGGCTGCCGGCGGGCATCACGTCGACGAACGGTTCATTGGCATAGCGCTTCTCGAACAGCGCCTGCAGGTCGACAGAAGTGTCGGCGACCGTCGCATAGAGCGTGGCATGGATGCCGCGGATCATCGGCGTCAGGTGCGGCACGAAGGTCAGGCCGATATCCTTGCCGGCTGCCTGGCGCAGGCCCTGGCTGATCTCCGGCAGGTGACGGTGGCCCTTGACCGCGTAGGCCTTCATGCTTTCACCAGCCTCGCAGAACAGCGAGCCGACAGCGGCACCACGCCCGGCACCGCTGACGCCCGACTTGCAGTCGGCGATCAGCCGCGACGGATCGGCCAAGCCAGCCTCCAGAAGGGGCAGGAAGCCGAGCTGGGTGGCGGTCGGATAGCAACCCGGCACCGCGATCAGCTGCGCCTGGCGGATCTTCTCGCGATTCACCTCAGGTAAACCGTAGACCGCGTCCTTGAGCAACTCTGGGGCGCCGTGAGGCTGGCCGTACCACTTGCCCCACTCGACAGCGTCCTGCAGGCGGAAGTCGGCGGACAGGTCGATGACCTTGGTCCCGGCGGCCAGCAGCTCGCCGGCCAAGGCGTGGGCGACACCATGGGGCGTGGCGAAGAACACTACATCGCAGGCCGCCAGGGTCTTGCTGTCCGGAACGCTGAACGCCAGGCCGTCGTAGTGGCCGCGCAGGTTCGGATACATGTCGGCAACCGCCACGCCCGCCTCGGAGCGCGAAGTGATGACCGCCACTTCGGCCTGTGGGTGCTGCGCCAGCAGACGCAGCAGTTCGACACCGGTGTAACCCGTGCCGCCGACGATACCGACCTTGATCATGACGCTTGCCCCTTATCAACGAGACCACTGGAAAGCGCACGATAATAGGGGGCCAAGGCGCCTGTAACAACTCTTGGGATGACCCTTCGGCCCCTTGGCCTCTACTATCTGACGACCGTGAAAACCTGAAGGAACTCCCCATGCTCTATCTATGGATCAAGGCGCTGCATATCGTCAGCGTGGTCTGCTGGTTCGCCGGCCTGTTCTACCTGCCACGGCTGTTCGTCTATCACGCCCAGAGCCAGGACAGCATCAGCCTCGAGCGCTTCGTGACCATGGAGCGCAAGCTGTACCGGGGCATCATGAACCCGGCGATGATCGCCACCTATGTGTTTGGCGGCTGGATGCTGTACCTGAACCCCGGCTGGCTGAGCCAGGGCTGGCTGCACGCCAAGCTCACCCTGGTCGCGCTGCTCACCGTCTACCATCACATGTGCGGCGCCCAGCGCAAACGCTTCGCCGCCGGCACCAATACCCGCAGCCACGTGTACTACCGCTGGTTCAACGAAGCACCGGTGCTGATGCTGCTGGGCATCGTAATTCTCGTGGTGGTCAAACCGTTCTGACGATATCCACCGCCTACAGGAGTTTCACCATGTCCCTGCCCGCCTCGCTCGCAAAACACCTGCGCCTGCCTCTGGTCGCGGCGCCGATGTTCCTGATCTCCAACCCCCGGCTTGTGCTGGCCTGTTGCGCCAATGGCGTGGTGGGCAGCTTCCCGGCCCTGAACCAGCGTGACAGTGCAGGGTTCAAGGCCTGGCTGGAGGAGATCGATGCAGGGCTGGCCGAATTGCAGGCACCCGCACCCTATGCGGTCAATCTCATCGTGCACCCGAGCAACCCGCGTCTGCCGGCCGACCTCGCACTGTGCGTCGAGCATCGGGTCCCCATCGTCATCACCAGCCTTGGCGCAGTGAAGGAGGTGGTCGACGCGGTGCACGGCTATGGCGGCCTGGTGTTCCATGACGTGACCACCCGCCGCCACGCAGAGAAGGCCGCAGAGGCAGGTGTCGACGGGCTGATCGCCGTGGCGGCCGGGGCCGGGGGCCATGCCGGCACCTGGAGTCCGTTCGCCCTGGTTGCGGAGATCCGCCAGTTCTTCGACAAGACCCTGCTGCTGGCGGGCTGCCTCAACCATGGCCACGAACTGCTGGCCGCGCAATTGCTGGGGGCGGACCTGGGCTACATGGGCACACGCTTCATCGCTACCCGCGAGAGCCAGGCCCAGGACGCCTACAAGCAGATGATCCTGGGCGCTGGTGCGGCCGATATCGTGCATACCCCGGCGGTGTCCGGCATCCCCGCCAGCTTCCTGCGCCAGAGCCTAGAGCAGGCCGGGTACGACCTGGCCGCACTCAAGAGCAGCCACGAGACCGGCAAGCTCAAGCCGCTGGACGATGAAGCCAAGGCCTGGAAGACCGTGTGGTCAGCCGGCCAGGGTGTCGGCGAAATCCATGACCTGCCCACTGCCGGTGACCTGATCGGGCGCTTGCAGGACGAATACCGAGCGGCCCTCGAACGCAGCCAGCAGCTGCACAGCAACGCCTTGTAGCAAAACGGCCACGCTGTACACTAGGCGCCCCTTTCGCCCCAGGAGCCTTGCATGACCCGTTACGCCATGATCACTGGTGCTTCCAGCGGCCTGGGCCTGGCCCTGGCGGAGGCTCTGGCACGGCGCGGGCGCAACCTGATCCTGGTGGCACGCCAGCGCGAAACGCTGGAACCGGTGGCCATCGAACTCACCCAACGCTTTGGCGTGGAAGTGCTGTTCCGTGCCTGCGACCTCAGCCAACCCTTGCGCCTGTCGGGCTTCGTGCTTGAGCTGGAGGAAGGCGAGCGGCGTATCGACCTTCTGGTCAACTGCGCGGGGCAGCGCACCTACGGGCCATTCCTGGCGCATGAATGGGCCGATGAGCAGGACCTGCTCGAGGTCAACATCCTCGCGCTCAGTCGCCTGTGCCATGCCATCGGCAACCTGATGGCGATCCAAGGTGGCGGGCAGATCCTCAATGTCGCGGGACTTGCCGGCGTCGCCCCCGGGCCGTGGATGGCTGCCTATGCGGCCAGCAAGGCCTATGTGCTGAGTTTTTCCGAGGCGTTGCGCGAAGAGCTGAAACGTACCGGGATCAAGGTATCGGTGCTGTGCCCCGGACCGGTGCGCTCAGCCAGACGTCGCATTCCCCGGCTGGAAGGCAACACCCGCTGCCTGAGTCCCGAAGAAATCGCCCTGTATACAGTGCGCGCCCTGGACAAGAACCGCGCTCTGATCCTGCCCGGCAGGCGCAACCGCTGGCTGGCCTTCGCCCCACGGCTGCTACCGCGCTGGCTGGCGCGCAAGCTGGCCGGCGTTATCCATCGGCGCTACTGCCCGGTCGGCATGGAATAGCCACTGGGCGAGCAGCGCGGGGCTCAGTACACTCAGCCCGGACACTCACCATGGAGCAAGTGCTGTGGAGACTATCTTCACCAAGATCATCAACCGGGAGATCCCGGCAAAGATCATCTACGAGGACGACCAGGTTCTGGCCTTCCACGATATCGCCCCCCAAGCGCCAGTGCATTTTCTGGTCATTCCGAAAAAAGCCATCCGCACCCTCAACGACCTGACCGAAGCGGATAAAAGCCTGGCTGGCCACATACTGTTCACCGCCCAGCGCCTAGCCAGGGAACTCGGCTGTGAAGAGGGCTTCCGCGTGGTGATGAACTGCAACGAGTTGGGCGGCCAGACCGTCTACCACATCCACATGCACGTGCTTGGCCAGCGCCAGATGCACTGGCCGCCGGGCTGATCCAAGGCAAGCCCGCCCAAGGGTATTGAGGTAGACTGTCGGGCATCACTTCAGCGGAGGTGCCCGATGGCTACCGAACGTCACTACTCGCCGCTCGACCGCTTGTTGCTGCAGGCCGATACCGCCATGCGCACCTTGCTGCCCTTCAGCGGCCAACCCGCCCGCCCCTCGCCGGCCATCGTCCAGCCGGACGCCGAGCTCGATGAGCAGCAGTCCCGCCATATCGCCGGCCTGATGCGCATCAACCACACCGGCGAAGTCTGCGCCCAGGCGCTGTACCAAGGCCAGGCCCTGACCGCCAAGCTGCCCCAGGTGCGCAAGGCCATGGAGCATGCTGCCGAAGAAGAAATCGACCACCTGGCCTGGTGCGAGCAACGTATTCGCCAGCTGAATAGCCACCCCAGCGTGCTCAACCCGGTGTTCTACGGCCTGTCGTTCGGCATCGGCGCCCTCGCCGGGCTGGTCAGCGACAAGGTCAGCCTGGGCTTCGTCGCCGCCACCGAGCATCAGGTGTGCAAGCACCTGGACGAACACCTGGAGCAGATCCCCGAGAACGACGGCAAGTCCCGCGCCATCCTCGAACAGATGCGCGTCGACGAGGAACACCATGCCGAGTCCGCGCTGGAAGCCGGCGGCTACCGCTTCCCGGCGCCCGTGCGCTTTGGCATGAGCCTGCTGGCCAAGGTCATGACCAAGAGCACCTACCGTATCTGAGGTTTCCCCGCATGGACCGCTTCGACGCCAGGGACCTGGCTCGCGCCGTGACTGCCGGCATCCTGCAGCCCGGCCAAGACCAGGCCCTGCTGGCGTTCCTGCGCCAGCAACCGCCCAGCCGTGCCAGCTTCCAGCTGGCCCACGTCGCCTTCTACCTGGGCGCGCTGCTGATCATGGGCGCCATGGGCTGGATGCTCACCGAGGCCTGGATGCGCATCGGCGACGGCGCGCTGCTGGCTTTCGCCTTGCTGTATATCGTCGGTATCACCCTGTTCGCCCTCTCCCTGCAGCGTCGCGCCCAACCCATTGCCGCCGGCGTGCTGGCGGCTGTGGCCGTAAGCATCGTGCCGCTGGCGGTATTCGCCATCGAGCGGTTGGTCGGCTGGTGGCCGCTGAACGACATCAGAGGTGGCTACGACTGGTACTTCACCCATGTACAGGGTGGCTGGGTGGTGATGGAGGTGGCGACGGTACTCGCCGGCCTGCTGATGCTGCGCCTGATTCCCTTCCCGTTCATCGTCATGCCGATTGCCGTGGCGCTGTGGTTCATGTCCATGGACCTCAGCGAATGGTTCCACGGCGAGGTATTCACCTGGGAGCAACGGCGCACGGTATCGCTGTGGTTCGGCCTTGGCCTGCTGCTGGTGTTCCTCGTGGTCGACGGGCGCACCAAGCGCGACTATGCCTTCTGGGGTTATCTCGCCGGGCTGGCGGCATTCTGGGGTGGGTTGACGCTGATGAACAGCGCCAGTGAATGGGGCAAATTCCTCTATTGCCTGATCAACCTGGGACTGATGGGCCTGGCGGTGTTGCTGCGCCGGCCGGTATTCATGGTCTTTGGCGCGATGGGCGTGGCGGTCTACCTCGGGCATCTTTCCCACGAGGTGTTCGCCGATTCGCTGTTGTTCCCGGTGGTACTCAGCTTGATCGGCCTGGGTGTGATCGCCCTGGGCGTGCTCTACCAGAAACGCCGCGAGGCAATGAGCGAGCAGCTTCGAGCAAGATTGCCCGCCGGCCTGTTGCAGTGGCTGCCAGCGCTGCGTCGTTGATCATGCGCTTGGCGATGACCCGATTGCTGCAGAGCCTGGCGCTGGCCCTGGTCGCCTACCTGTTCGTCTGCCTGATGCTCGCCAGCGTCGGGCAAGATCCTTTCAGCCTGGAGCTGCCAACGCTCACCGACCCCGAAAGCAACAGCACCGTCGAACTGTTGCTGGGTACATTACCCGGGCAATTGCTGTTCCTGCTGCTCGGTGGCTTTGTTGTCAGCCGCCGGTTGCTGGTCGGCATGTTCGTACTGGCCGGCATCATCACGGCGTGGCTGCAGTGCGCGCTGTTTGCCGAGCACTTCGGCACCACCTGGAGCAACCTTGAAATCCTCATGTTGCTCGGCGTGAATACGCCGTGGCTGTTGCTCGCGCTGGTCCCCGGGCTGGTGTTGCTGCTGGGCGCCGAACGCCTGCGCCAGCAAAGCGCCTGACGGTCAGGCGCCAGGGGCTTTCAACCGAGCTCGATGATTTCGTAACCGTGGGTGATCTCCACACCGGCACGCTCGAGCATGATCGACGCCGAGCAGTACTTCTCGGCCGACAGTTCCACTGCGCGCTTGACCTGCGCCTCTTTCAGCCCTCGCCCTTTGACCACGAAGTTCATGTGGATCTTGGTGAACACCTTGGGGTCTTCACCGGCACGCTCGGCTTCGAGGAAGGCTTCGCAGCTCTCCACGGCCTGGCGGGATTTCTTGAGGATGCTGACCACGTCGAAGCTGCTGCAGCCACCCAGGCCAAGCAGGAGCATTTCCATCGGGCGCACGCCCAGGTTGCGGCCTCCTGCTTCGGGGGGCCCGTCCATGACCACGACGTGGCCACTCCCCGACTCGCCGAGGAACATCGCTTCACCGGCCCACTGGATGCGTGCCTTCATCAATCCGGACTCCCGATCTCGTAAAAGGGTGTCAGCTTAGACCTTGTGAGGCTGTCGGAAAAGCTCAAGCCGCGGCGCTTTTGTGCCGATTCAAGTTGAAGTGTCTGATAAGCTGGCGCCAAATGACTGGCGCATGCTGCCAGGCAGCCTCTATAAAAAGCCAATGCGTCGCATCGAACAGGATTTCGTGATGGTCTCCTCAGCCCTGCCACCCAAGATCAAGAACATCGACAAGCTGCTGGCCCACTGCCAGCGCCGTCGCTACGCCGCCAAGAGCAACATTATCTGCGCGGGTGACCGGGCCGAGACCTTGTCGTTCATCATCAAGGGCTCGGTGACCATCCTTATCGAGGACGACGACGGCCATGAGATGATCATCGCCTACCTCAACAGCGGCGACTTCTTCGGCGAGCTGGGGCTGTTCGAGCCGGTCGGCCAGGAGCATCAGCGCAGCGCCTGGGTCCGCGCCAAGACCGAGTGCGAAGTGGCCGAGATCGGTTACGACAAGTTCCGCGAGCTGGCGCGCCTGGAGCCGGACATCCTCTACGCCCTGGGCAGCCAGATGGCCCAGCGCCTGCGCAACACCACGCGCAAGGTCGGCGACCTGGCGTTCTTCGACGTTACCGGCCGCGTCGCCCGCTGCCTGCTCGACCTGTGCAAGCAGCCTGATGCCATGACCCACCCCGATGGCATGCAGATCAAGATCACCCGCCAGGAGATCGGCCGTATCGTCGGTTGTTCACGGGAGATGGTCGGCCGCGTGCTAAAGGACCTCGAGGAACGCAGCCTGGTGCAGGTCAAGGGCAAGACCATGGTGGTCTACGGCACCCGTTAGTCTGTCGGCAGCGCCGCGAGCACCTGCGCATAAGCCTGGTTCAGACGCTCGGACCAGGGCGCGGCGGGTGCCACTTCGTGCAGGGCAATATGGCTGTCGGCGCGGCAGCGCTGCGGCAGATCGCAGCATTCATTGAAGCGGTTGACCGCCGCGACCATCGATTCGCGCTCGTTGTCCAGTAACAACGCACCATGCACCAGCACCACCGGCCGTTTGCCGCCCAGGCCCTGACGCCAGCGCTGGGCCGTGCCGACCAGCTTGCGGCCATTGAGGTTGACATTGTAGCGGCCATCACAGAAGGCGCCGTCGATCTCGCCCACCGAGGCCACACCGCCCCATTCGCGCAAGACATCGCACAGCGGCAGGCACAGCCGCTCGTAGGCGTTCTCGATGCGGCCATGGTCGCCTTCGCTGCGCGGCGCGACGTAGACCAGTGCCACGTTCACGGTTGCATGGGATTGCGGCACAGGCTCGCCACCGGTTTCGCGCAGCAGCACCGGCCAACCGGCAATGGCCAGTTCGGCGCAGGCAGCCTCGAAGTTATCCAGGCGACTCATCCGACGGGGCATGACCAGGGCATGGTCGGTAGGGCGCCAGAACAATACACCGGATTCGCGCTCGCCACGGCAGACGGCGGCCAGCAGGTCCTGCTCGGCATGCAGGCCTTGTTCAACGGTGAGGGCTAGAGGTTGATCGCTCATCGAGCCACCTTGCGTGTTGGATTCACCGGCCTCATCGCGGGGCAAGCCCGCTCCCACGCCAATACGGGACAACGTGGGAGCGGGCTTGCCCCGCGATGAGGCCGGTACAGGTATGAAAAAGCCGGCAAAAACGCCGGCTTTCGGTTCGATCAGTCCAGTTGCTGAACAGTCTTCTTCACTTGCTCGGGGAAGAACAGCCGCTGCAGCTCCAGCCCTGGCTGCTCTGCGCGCATGAACGCCTCGCCGACCAGGAAGGAGTACACCTCGCTGATTTCCATCAGCTCGACATCGGCCCGGTTGAGGATGCCGCTTTCGGTAATCGCCAGACGGTCACGCGGGATGCGCGGCAGCAGGTCGAGGGTGGTTTCCAGGCTGACCTCGAAGGTATGCAGGTTGCGGTTGTTGACCCCGACCAGCGGTGTGTCGAGGGTCTTCAGCGCACGCTCCAGTTCATCGCCGTCATGCACTTCGACCAGCACGTCGAGGCCGACGTCCTTGGCCGTGGCCGCCAGCTCCGCCATTTTCACGTCGTCTAGCGCCGACACGATCAACAGCACGCAGTCGGCACCCAAGGCGCGGGCCTCGACGATCTGATAAGGATCGACCATGAAGTCCTTGCGGATCACCGGCAGCGAAACGGCGGCACGCGCCTGCTGCAGGTAGATGTCAGCGCCCTGGAAGTAGTCCACGTCGGTCAGCACCGACAGGCAGGTTGCGCCACCCCTCTCATAGCTGACGGCAATTTCCGCCGGCGCGAAGTTTTCGCGGATGACGCCCTTGCTCGGCGAAGCCTTCTTGATTTCGGCGATGACCGCCGGCTGCTTGCGCCTGGCCTGCTCGATCAGGGCATTGGCAAAGCCACGCGGGGCATCGGCCGCCTTGGCCAGGCGCTCGAGCTCACCCAGGCTGACCCGCGCGCTGCGCTCGGCCACTTCCTGGAACTTGCGGGCGATGATCCTTTCCAGCACCGTCGGTACACTCATGCTTCGTTCTCCACCTTGAATACCGCGGTAAAGGCGCCCAGCTCCTGGAGTTTTTCCCAGGCCAAGCCGGTGTGCAGGACATCGTGAGCCAGCTCGACACCCTGGGCCAGGGTCATCGCGTGATCCGCGGCATACAGCGCCGCGCCAGCGTTGAGCACGATCATCTCGGCGGCCTTCTGGCCGTTCTCGGTCTTGCGCCGGCCCAGGGCATCGCGGATCAGTTCCAGCGAGGCCTGCGGGCCCTCGACCGCCAGGCCATGGAGGCTCTGGCTCTTCATGCCGAGGTCTTCCGGCTCGACCCAATACTCGGTGATCTGGTCGTTCTTCAGTTCAGCGACAAAGGTTGGCGCAGCCAGGCTGAACTCGTCCAGGCCATCCTTGGAGTGCACCACCAGCACATGCTTGCTGCCCATGCGCTGCAGCACTTCGGCCAATGGGCGGCACAGGGCCTGGGTGAACACGCCGACCACCTGGTGCTTCACACCGGCCGGATTCGTAAGCGGGCCGAGCATGTTGAACAAGGTACGCAGCCCCAGTTCGCGACGCGGGCCAGCGGCGTGCTTCATCGCGGTATGGTGGGTCTGGGCGAACATGAAGCCGATACCGAGGCTGTCGATGCAGCGGGCCACCTGCACCGGGGTCAGGTTAAGGTAGATGCCGGCAGCTTCCAGCAGGTCGGCGCTGCCGCTCTTGCCGGAGACGGCGCGGTTGCCATGCTTGGCCACCGTGCAGCCCGCAGCCGCCAGCACGAAGGCCGAGGCGGTGGACACGTTGAAGATGTTGGCGCCGTCGCCACCGGTGCCGACGATGTCGACCACGCCGTCGAGGGTCTTGAGCTCGACCTTGTCGGCCAGCTCACGCATCACCGACACCGCGCCGACGATCTCGTCGATGCTCTCGCTCTTCATGCGCATGCCCATGAGGAAGGCGCCGATCTGCGCCTCGCTGCACTGGCCGGTCATGATCTGGCGCATGACGTCGCGCATTTCCTCGGTGGACAGGTCCAGGTGGCCGACAATGCGGCTCAAAGCGGTCTTGATTTCCATGATCGGTCCTTAACGGCGTCCGCCGGTCTGCTTGAGGAAGTTGGCGAACAGCTCGTGTCCCTGCTCGGTGAGGATGGATTCCGGGTGGAACTGTACCCCCTCCACGTTCAGGGTTTTATGACGCAGGCCCATGATCTCGTCGACGGAGCCGTCTTCATGCGCGGTCCAGGCGGTCACTTCCAGGCAGTCGGGCAACGTGTCGCGCTTGACCACCAGCGAGTGGTAGCGGGTCACGGTGAGCGGATTGTTCAGGCCAGCGAACACACCCAGGTCGCGGTGGAACACCGGGCTGGTCTTGCCGTGCATCACCTGGCGGGCACGCACCACGTCACCGCCATAGGCCTGGCCGATGGACTGGTGGCCCAGGCACACGCCGAGGATCGGCAGCTTGCCGGCAAAGTGCAGGATGGCCTCGATGGACACACCGGCCTCGCTCGGCGTGCAGGGGCCCGGGGAGACGACGATGCGTTCGGGGTTCAGGGCTTCGATCTGGGCGATGGTCATTTCGTCATTGCGAATGACCTTGACCTCGGCACCGAGCTCGCCGAGGTACTGCACGACGTTGTAGGTGAAGGAGTCGTAGTTGTCGATCATCAGTAACATCTGGAACGAACCTCTTGAATACTGACTTTTGATTCGAGCCTTCCCTGCTGCCATGGGCGCGGGAAAATTCCGCGGTGAGCGGCGGGTAAAGCGAAAGGAAGGCAAACAGGAGCGGGCCGGGCATGCCGGCAAGAGATAAAGTCAGGCGCGCCAACGCCAACGGGCGACGGCCTTGATAACGCGCATCAAGAGTTTGCTGACGATCAACACGGGGTAGGTCTCGTTCATACGTCAGGGCACAGTAGCCTACCGGGGCGACGGGCGCAATACGCCCTTAAACACGGGGAAACCAATGCGATGGTGGGCGAAGACCGGCGATTTGCTAAGGTCATGCGGCTTGCTTCGATAAAAACAACGAAAAGGATATTCATGCATGCGCAAGACTCCCTTCCTGTACTCCGCCCTCGGCATCCTCGCCCTGGCTTGCAGCCAGGCGATGGCCGGCCCCTCCCCTTATTCATCGCTCATCGTCTTCGGCGACAGCCTCAGTGATGCCGGGCAGTTTCCCGACCTGACCGGCGGCACGCCAGGCATGCGTTTCACCAACCGCGATGCCGATGGCAACTACGCGCCCGTATCGCCGATGATCCTGGGGGGCAGGCTGGGCTTTTCGGGAACTGCCCTGGGGCCCTCTACATCAGTCACCAACCAGCTACAAGGCACGCCCGACGGCAACAACTGGGCCGTCGGCGGCTACACCACCCAGCAGATCCTCGACTCGATCACCGACACTTCGAAAGCCGTCATCCCGCCCGGGCGCCCTGGCGCAGGGGTGGTTCTGCGCGAGCGTGACGGTTACCTGGCCAACGGCCTGCGCGCCGATCCCAATGCCCTGTACTACCTGACCGGTGGCGGCAACGACTTCCTCCAGGGCCTGGTCAACAGCCCCGCTACCGCTGCCGCAGCTGGCGCCCGCCTGGCGGCCAGCGCCCAGGCGCTGCAACAGGGCGGAGCGCGCTACATCATGGTCTGGCTGCTGCCAGACCTGGGACAGACACCGAACTTCAGCGGCACGCCCCAGCAAGGGCCGCTGTCGCAACTTTCCAGCGTGTTCAACCAGTCGCTGGTCAGCCAGCTCGGGCAGATCGACGCCGAGATCATCCCACTCAACATCCCCACTCTGCTGCAGGAGGCCCTCACCAGCCCCGCCCAGTTCGGCCTGGCCGCCGACCAGAACCTGGTCGGCACCTGCTACAGCGGCGACGGCTGCGTGGGCAACCCGGTCTACGGGCTGAACGGCACGACCCCGGACCCGACCCGGCTGCTGTTCAACGACTCGGTGCACCCGACCATCGCCGGCCAGCAGTTGATCGCCGACTATGCCTATTCGATCCTGGCCGCGCCGTGGGAGCTTACCCTGCTCCCGGAAATCGCCCACGCCAGTATCCGCGCCCACCAGGATGAACTGCGCAACCAGTGGCAGACCCCCTGGCAGGCCGTCGGTCAATGGCAGGCCTTCGTCGCCACCGGCGGCCAGGACCTGGACTTCGGCAGCCAGCGCAGCGCCGCCAGTGGTGACGGGCGCGGCTACAACCTGACCCTCGGCGGCAGCTACCGGCTCGACGAAGCGTGGCGCGTGGGGCTGGCGGCCGGCGTGTACCGGCAAAAGCTCGAGGCGGGCCAGGATGACTCGGATTACAAGCTCGACAGCTACCTTGCCAGCGCCTTCGCTCAGTTCCGCCAGGATCGCTGGTGGGCTGATGCGGCATTGACCGCCGGTCACCTGGATTACCGCGACCTCAAGCGCACCTTCGCCCTGGGTGTGAACGACCGCAGCGAGAAAGGCGACACCGATGGCGAGGCCTGGGCCGTCACCGGCCGGGTGGGCTACAACCTGGCACCCGATAGCAGCCACTGGCAACTGGCGCCGTTCATCAGTGCCGACTATGCGCGGGTCAAGGTCGATGGCTACGACGAGAAGAGCGGCCGCTCCACGGCACTCGGTTTCGACGATCAGGAACGTACATCACGCCGGCTCGGAGCCGGCCTGCTGGGTAGCGTGCAACTGCTGCCGACGACAAAGCTGTTTGCCGAGGTGGCCCGCGAGCATGAGTTCGAGGATGACCAGCAGGACTTGCGCATGCACCTGACCAGCCTGCCGGCGAACGACTTCACCCTCACCGGCTATACACCGGACAGCAACCTGACGCGGGCTAGCCTGGGGGTGAGCCATGAACTGGTGCCGGGGGTGAACCTGCGGGGGAACTACAACTGGCGCAAGAGTGATGAGTTGCGCCAGCAGGGAGTGAGCGTGGCGTTGAGCCTGGACTTCTGAGTTGTCGGGGGCCGCGCCGCGGCCCCGATCAACCTACTTGGAGGTTTGCTCGGCCAGCGCCACCGCGCGGAACATCGCCCGGCGCTTGTTGATGGTTTCTTCCCACTCCAGCGCCGGAACCGAGTCGGCGACGATGCCGCCACCGGCCTGCACATGCAGTTCGCCGTCCTTGATCACCGCAGTGCGGATGGCGATGGCGGTATCCATGTTGCCGTTCCAGGCAAAGTACCCCACCGCGCCACCGTAGACGCCGCGCTTGACCGGCTCCAGCTCGTCGATGATTTCCATGGCGCGGATCTTCGGCGCGCCGGAGAGGGTACCGGCCGGCAGAATCGCCCGCAGCGCGTCCATGGCCGTCAGCCCCTCGCGCAGCTGGCCGGTGACGTTGGACACGATATGCATGACGTTAGAGTACCGCTCGATGACCATCTTCTCGGTCAGGCGCACGCTGCCGGTGGCGGACACGCGACCCACGTCGTTGCGGCCCAGGTCAATGAGCATCAGGTGCTCGGCGATCTCCTTGTCATCCGACAGCAGGTCGTCTTCCAGGGCCCGGTCGGCTTCTTCGGTGGCGCCACGCGGGCGGGTACCGGCGATCGGGCGCACGGTCACCAGGTTGTCTTCGACCCGCACCAGCACTTCCGGCGAGCTGCCCACCACATGGAAGTCGCCGAAATTGAAGAAGTACATGTACGGCGTCGGGTTGAAGCAACGCAGCGCCCGGTAAAGGTCGATGGGCGCGGCCTTGAAGTCGATGGACATGCGCTGGGATGGCACCACCTGCATGCAGTCGCCGGCCAGGATGTACTCCTTGATCCGGCCCACCGCGCTTTCGTAGTCGGCACGGGTGTAGCTGGAGCGGAACTCGGGTTCGGCTGCCTGTGGCCCGCTCAAGTCCAGGCCGCGGCGCGGGGTGATCGGCTGGCGGAGGGTGTCCAGCAAACCTTGCAGGCGGGCCTGGCCCTGCTCGAACGCTTGTTCTTCGGCGGGATCAACCAGCACGATCGCATGCATCTTGCCGGCCAGGTTGTCGAACACCACTACCGCGTCGGAGACCATCAGCAGGATATCCGGCACGCCCAGCGGATCGGGGTTGGGGCTGGCGCCCAGGCGTTTTTCCACATAACGCACGCAGTCGTAGCCGAAGTAACCGACCAAGCCACCATTGAAACGCGGCAAGCCTGGGATGTCAGCGACCTTGTAACGGTCCTTGAACGCCTCGACGAAAGCCAGCGGGTCTTCGACGTCGTGGCTTTCCACCTCGACGCCATCCTGCAGGATGCTCACATGGTAGCCATGCACACGCATGACGGTGCGCGACGGCAGGCCGATCATCGAGTAGCGGCCCCATTTCTCGCCACCTTGCACGGACTCGAGCAGGTAGGAGTTGGGCTGGTCAGCCAGTTTCAGGTAGATCGACAGCGGCGTGTCGAAGTCAGCCAGGGTTTCGCAGGCCAGGGGGATGCGGTTGTAGCCGGCAGCAGCCAGGCGCAGGAATTCTTCGCGGGTCATGTGTAGCCTCGTGGCAAGCAGCAATGGGGTCGGGCAAACGGACGTACCGGCAGGCGCCGGCGGGCGGGAGTCAGGCGCGCCAGCGCCAGCGGGCCAGGGCCTTGATGACTTTCATCCAGAATTTGCCAGTAACCACCACGTCGTTGTCTCTGCTTTGCGGGGCTTGAAGGTCCGCCAACGTTATCCCAGTGTCGGTGACTAAGCAACCGGGCAGCAGCAGGCGCAGGTCGCTGAGCACCAGGCTGGGCGACTCCTCGTCGATGGGGCGGCCATGGTTGTAGCCATAGCTCAGGCCGACGCACTGCACACCCGCGGCCTTGGCGGCAAGCACATCGCTGCGCGAATCGCCAACGAACAGCGCCTGCTCGGCGCTGACGCCGGCCATTTTCATGACGAACAGCAGTGCTGCCGGATCGGGTTTCTTCTGTGGCAGGGTGTCGCCGCCGATGATCCAGCGGAAGTAGCGCCCGATCTTCATCTGGTCGAGCAAAGGGGCAACGAAACGCTCGGGCTTGTTGGTGATCAGCGCCATTTCCACACCCTGCTTGCGCAACCAGCGCAGGGTGTCGCGCACGCCGGGGTAGACCACGGTGAGTTCATGGTTGTCGGCATAGGCCTCCATGAACAGCGCCAGCGCGCGCTCGGCCAGCGCATCGTCCACCGCGGCGTGATCAATACCGCCGGCCAGGGCCCGGCGCACCAGCACCTGGGCGCCGTTGCCGACCCAGTGGCGCACAGCCTCCAGGCCTGCAGGCGGTCGCCCGAGTTCGAGCAGCGTGCGGTCGACGGCTGCGGCCAGGTCAGGTACCGAATCGATCAGGGTGCCATCCAGATCGAACATCACCAGCCTGGGCAGTGTCCCCGGGAACAGCTGCTCGAAGCCGCTCATGCGCGTGCCAGCGCCATTTCGGCACGCATCTTGTCGATGACTTCCTTGTAATCCGGGGCATTGAAGATCGCCGAGCCGGCGACGAAGGTGTCAGCGCCGGCGGCGGTGATCTCGCGAATGTTGTTGACGTTCACGCCACCGTCGATCTCCAGGCGGATGTCACGACCGCTGGCGTCGATCAGGGCACGGGCTTCGCGCAGCTTGTCGAGGGTGCCGGGGATGAACTTCTGGCCGCCGAAACCTGGGTTGACGCTCATCAGCAGAACCATGTCGATCTTGTCCATCACGTACTTCAGCGCATCCAGGCTGGTAGCCGGGTTGAACACCAGGCCGGCCTTGCAACCGCCGTCCTTGATCAGTTGCAGGGAACGGTCGATGTGCTGCGTGGCTTCCGGGTGGAAGGTGATGTAGGTGGCGCCGGCCTCGATGAAGTCGCCGATGATGCGGTCGACCGGGCTGACCATCAGGTGCACGTCGATGGGTGCGGTCACGCCGTACTTGCGCAGGGCGCTGCAGACCATCGGGCCGATGGTCAGGTTGGGCACGTAGTGGTTGTCCATGACATCGAAGTGGACGATGTCGGCCCCGGCGGCCAGGACCTTGTCGACGTCCTCGCCCAGGCGGGCGAAATCGGCGGACAGAATGGAGGGGGCAATAGCGTAGGGCTGCATGGCGCACCTGTTGGGCAGAATCACAGTGGCGCGCATTGTAACTCAGGGAAGCGGATCGGGGCTGATTGGTATCAACGCCGGCGCAGCAGATGGTCGAACGGATGGCGTGGGAGCGGCGATGCGGCGACCCCACGTCACCCGCGTCGAAGATTCAACCTGGCTGCTGGGTCCTCAGCTTTTCGCTGCGCCCGCGCAGCCACTCCAGGGTCAGCAGCAGGACCACCGAAAAGGCGATCAACAAGGTCGCTGCCGCGGCGATGGTCGGGCTCAGGTTCTCGCGGATACCGCTGAACATCTGCCGTGGCAGGGTCGCCTGCTCGGGCCCGGCAAGGAACAGGGTCACCACCACCTCATCGAACGACGTGGCAAAGGCGAACAGCGCCCCGGAGATCACTCCGGGGGCGATCAACGGCAAGGTCACCCGACGGAAGGCCAGCAGTGGCGAGGCCCCGAGGCTCGCCGCCGCACGTACCAGGTTGTAGTTGAACCCCTGCAGCGTGGCCGACACGGTGATAATCACGAACGGTACACCCAGCACCGCATGCACCAGAATCAGCGAGGTGAAGCTGTTGCCCATGCCCAACGGGGCGAAGAACAGGTAGCTGGCGACGCCAATGATCACCACCGGCACCACCATCGGCGAGATCACCAGCGCCATCACCAGCGACTTGCCGGGGAAGTCGCCACGGGTCAGGCCGATGGCGGCCAGGGTGCCGAACACCATGGCCAGCAGCGTGGCTGCCGGGGCAACGATGATGCTATTCTTCAGGGCGCGCATCCATTCGGCGGAGGCGAAGAAGTCCTGGTACCAGTGCAGCGAGAAGCCTTGCAGCGGATAGACCAGAAAGCTCCCGCTGTTGAACGACAGCGGGATGATCACCAGCACCGGTAACACCAGGAACAGCAGGATCAGGCCGCACAGTATGCGCAGGCTGTAGAACCACACCCGCTCCACGGGCGACATGTAAGGGCTCAGCATGACAAGGCTCCTCAGCTCAGGCGCAGGCGGCTGGCGCCGACCAGCCAGCTATAGATCAGGTACAGCAGCACGGTCGCCAGCAGCAACAGCCCGCCGAGCGCGGTGGCCATGCCCCAGTTGATGCTGGTGTTGGTGTAGAAGGCGACGAAGTAGCTGACCATCTGGTCGTTCGGGCTGCCCAGCAGCGCCGGGGTGATGTAGTAGCCGATGGCCAGGATGAACACCAGCAGGCAGCCGGCGCCGACTCCGGCGTAGGTCTGCGGGAAGTACACCCGCCAGAAACTGGCGAACGGGTGGCAGCCGAGGGAGATCGCCGCGCGCATGTAGCTGGGCGAGATACCTTTCATCACGCTGTACAGCGGCAGGATCATGAACGGCAACAGGATGTGCACCATGGAGATGTACACGCCGGTACGGTTGAACACCAGCTCCAGCGGCTGGTCGATGATGCCCATGGCCATCAGCGCACTGTTGATCAGCCCGCCTGACTGCAACAGCACGATCCAGGCCGCCACCCGCACCAGGATGGAGGTCCAGAACGGCAGCAGCACCAGGATCATCAGCAGGTTGCTCTGCCGGGTCGGCAGGTTGGCCAGCAGGTACGCCAGGGGATAGGCCAGCAACAGACAGATCACGGTGATCACCACACCCATCCACAGGGTGCGAGCGAAGATGTCCAGGTAGATGGCCTGGTCGGGGGTGGCCCTGGCCAATTCACCCAGGTCGTCGATACGGTGGTCCAGCGCGGCCAGCAGGTAGAACGGCGTGACACTGCTGGTGTTGCGACGGATCGCCTGCCAGTAGGCAGGATCGCCCCAGCGCTCGTCGAGCGTCTGCAAGGCTTCCTTATAGGAGGCAGGCTCGGCCTTGAACGGCAGCGCCCGCGCAGTCTTGGCCAACAGGCTGCGGTAACCGGCCAGCTCCATGTTCAGGCGCTTGGAAAGGTCACCCAGGGTCTGTTTCTTGCGAGACTCGGCAAGGTCTTGGCTCAGGGCCTTGTAGACCTCCTCGCCCGGCAGGCTCTTGCCGTCCCACTGCGTCACTGCCTCGACGGTGCGCGGCAGGCCGGCGACCACCTCGGGGTTGCCGACGCTTTTGTACAGCAGTGCCGCGATCGGCACCAGGAACACCAGCAGGAGGAACAACGCCAGCGGCGCGATCAACGCCTGGGCCTTCCAGCGGTTGACCCGCTCGGCATGCTTGAGGCGCTGCTTGAGGCTTTTACCCGCGCCTTCGTTGAGGGGCACTGCAATGGCCATGGCGAACTCCGCGATACAGGCTGAAATTGGGGCTGCTGCGCAGCCCATCGCCGGCAAGCCGGCTCCCACAAGTACTGCACAGGTTTTATGGGAGCCGGCTTGCCGGCGATGAAGGCTCCAGATGGTTTACTTCTTCGCCGCCCAGGCGTTGAAGCGTTGCTCCAGCTGTTCGCTGTTGTCGGCCCAGAAGGCCACGTCGATCTGCACCTGGTTGGCAATGTTCTCGGGCGTGGTCGGCATGTCCTTCTTCACCTCGGCCGACAGCAGATCCACCGCCTTGCTGTTGGCCGGGCCATAGGCGATGTTCTCGGAGTAGGTCTTCTGCTGCTCGGGCTGGACGGTGTAGGCGATGAATTTCTTCGCCTCTTCCACATCCTTGGCACCTTTCGGAATGGCCCAGGCGTCGAAGTCGTAGATACCGCCGTTCCACACCACCTTGAGATTGCTTTCTTTCTGCACCGCGGCGATACGGCCGTTGTAGGCCGAGCTCATGACCACGTCACCCGAGGCCAGGTACTGTGGCGGCTGGGCGCCAGCTTCCCACCACTGGATGCTCGGCTTGAGCTCGTCGAGCTTTTTGAAGGCTCGGTCCACACCTTCCTTGGTGCCCAGCACCTTGTACACCTCTTTCGGCGCGACGCCGTCAGCCATCAAAGCGAACTCGAGGGTGTACTTGGCGCCCTTGCGCAGGCCGCGCTTGCCCGGGAATTTCTTGGTATCCCAGAAATCGGCCCAGCTGGCAGGCGCGCTCTTGAGTTTGTCGGCGTTGTAGGCCAGCACCGTGGACCAGACGAAGAAGCCCACGCCGCACGGTTGAATGGCGCCGGGCACGTAGTCGCCTTCATTACCGAACAGTGCGGGGTCGAGCTCTTCGAACATACCTTCATCGCAACCCCGGGCCAATTCCGGCGACTCCACCTCGACCAGGTTCCAGCTGACGCTCTTGGTGTCGACCATGGCTTTGACCTTGGCCATCTCACCGTTGTACTCACCGGCGACGATCTTGCCCTTGCCCGCCTTTTCCCATGGCTCGTAGAACGCCTTGGTCTGGGCCGCCTTGTTGGCACCGCCGAAGGAAATCACGGTCAGGTCGGCCGCCATGGCCTGGCCGGCGGCGAACAGGCCAAGGGCCAGGGCGGTCAGTTTCAACTGCTTGCGCATTATTATTCTCTCCACAGTTCAGGGTTGGTAAAGCAAACCATCAATGGGCGTCGGCAATCGGATCGAGCGCGCGGGCGTGCTCCACCTCCCAGCCCAGCGGTACCACGTCGCCCACCGCCAGGGCCGGGTCGAGCTCGGCGATCGGCTGCTTGACGAAGAAATCGGCCTTGCCACAGACCTCCAGGCGTACCCGCACGTGGTCGCCCAGGTAGATGAACTCGGCGACACGGCCGGAGAAGCGGTTGACGCAGTTCTCGCTGTGGCCGTTCAGGCGTACCCGCTCGGGGCGGATCGACAGAGTCACCGGGTCACCGGCCTGGCCGACATTCACCGCCAGCGCATCGACCCGCTCGCCACGGGCCAGTTGCACCTGGCAACGATTACCGTCACTGGCCAGCAGGGTGCCGTTGATGCGGTTGTTCTCACCGATGAAGTTGGCGACGAAGGTGTTGCAAGGCTCTTCGTAGAGGGTGCGCGGGTCGGCGATCTGCTGGATCTCGCCCTGGTGGAACACCGCCACCCGGTCGGACATGGTCAGCGCTTCGCCCTGGTCGTGGGTCACGTAGACCACGGTCACGCCCAGGCGCTGGTGGATATGCTTGATCTCCATCTGCATGTGTTCACGCAGCTGTTTGTCGAGGGCGCCGAGCGGTTCGTCCATCAGCACCAGCTGTGGCTCGAACACCAGGGCGCGGGCCAGTGCCACGCGCTGCTGCTGGCCACCGGAAAGCTGGCCGGGATAGCGCTTGGCGAAGGCATCGAGCTGGACCATGCCGAGCACGCGCTTGACCCGCTCGCTGACGTCGGTCTTGCTGAGGTTGCGCACGGTCAGCGGGAAAGCCAGGTTCTCGGCCACGGTCATGTGAGGGAACAGTGCGTAATTCTGGAACACCATGCCGATATCGCGCTTGTGCGGCGGCACATTGTTGATCGAGCGCCCGGCCAGCTGGATCTCACCGGCGGTGGGGGTCTCGAAGCCTGCCAGCATCATCAGGCTGGTGGTCTTGCCCGAACCGGAAGGGCCGAGCAGGGTCAGGAACTCGCCCTTGCGGATGTCCAGGTTGAGGTCCTTGACGATCAGCGATTCGCCGTCGTAGCTCTTCTGCACACCTCGGAAGCTGACCAGCGTCTCGTTCGAATTCGCCTCGCTCATGCCCTGCACCTTCTTGTTGGAATGACTGCGTAGGCAAAAGCGTAGAAGACGCGCAAAGCCCCGGAAATCGGGGGCGCTGAGAGAATGTCATCATCCGGATGGAAGAGTTGCTGTAGGGATCGCCCTACAAGGATGGCGTTTTCAGGTAACTCGAGCTTTGCAGGAGCGGCTTTAGCCGCGAGCACCCGCGAAGCGGGTGTCGGAGACAGCGGCGCTTGCATCGCGGCTAAAGCCGCTCCTACGGTGAGATCGCGTAAAAGCCATTGTCGTAACCAGAACACTCACACCAACTTGTGCTCCATGGCGTATTTCACCAGCTCCGCCAACGAGTTGACCTTGAGCTTCTGCATCAGCCGCGCCTTGTGGGTGCTGATGGTCTTGCTCGACAGCGCCAGCTGCAGGGCGATGTCGTTGACGTTGGCGCCCTGGGCCAGGCGCTCGAACACCGAGAATTCGCGCTCCGACAGCAGCGTGTGCAGCGGCCGGGTTTCGGTCAGGCCCACCTCGAACACCATGCGGTCGGCCAGGGCCGGATCGATGTAGCGCCCTCCCCCCGCCACCCGGCGGATGGCCGTGAGCAACAGCGCCGGGTCGCTGTCCTTGGTCGCATAGCCCGCTGCACCGGCCTTGAGCGCCCGCGCCGCCATCTGTGCCTCGTCATGCATCGACAGCATCAGGATCGCCGGCGGGTTGTTCAGCGCGCGGATCCGCGGGATCGCCTCCAGGCCATTCACTCCAGGCATGGAGATATCCAGCAGCACCACCTCGCAGGGTGTGTGGCGCAGGGTCTCCAGCAACTGCTCGCCATTGCCCGCCTCGCCCGCCACCTGCATGTCCTTGGCCAGGCCGATCAATTGCTTGATGCCTTCCCGGACGATGGTGTGGTCTTCCGCCACCAGCACTCGAATCACGATTGTTTCTCCTGCTTCAAAGGAATCGCCACGCTCAGGCTGGTGCCCTCGCCCGGCTCGCTGTCCAGGCTCATGCTGCCACCGTGCATCAACACCCGCTCACGCATACCCACCAGGCCGAACGAAGTCGGCCGCGCCGCCTCCATGGCAAACCCCACGCCGTCGTCGATCACGGTCATGCGCAACTGCCCGGCCTCGTGAACCAGCTCGATCTGCACCGTGTGCGCCTGGGCATGGCGCATGACGTTGGTCAGCGCCTCTTGCAGGATACGGAACAGGCCGATGGCCTTGGCATCGCTCAAGGGTGGCAGATTGTCCGGTACCTGCACCAGACAGGGGATCTGCGTGCGCGCCTCGAAACGCCGCGCCTGCCACTCGATGGCCGAGGCAATGCCGGCGTCGAGGATCGGCGGGCGCAGGGCCGTGGCCACGTCGCGTACCAGCTGGAACAACTGGGCGATCAGGCGCTTCATGCTGGCCAGGCGCTCGTTGAGGGCGGGATCCAGCTCGGCGAACGCCAGCTCGCACATCGACACTTCAAGCTTGAGCACCGTGAGCATCTGCCCCAGTTCGTCGTGCACTTCGCGGGCAATCCGCGCCTTCTCCTCTTCGCGCACGCTTTCCAGGTGCGCCGACAACTCGCGCAATTGCTCCTGGGACCCGGCCAACGCCAGCTCGGCCTGCTTGCCTTGGGTAATGTCCCAGACCACGCCGTCCCACACCATGCGCCCATCGGCCAGGCGGCGGGTGGTCGCCTTGATGTCGGCCCAGCGCTGCTCGCCCTGGCGGGTGAGGATACGCCCCTGCCAGGACCAGTCCTGATCGCTGGCCAAGGCCATGTCCTGGACCCGATGGTAATCGGCGCGATCCTCCGGGTGGACCAGGTTGCGCAGCCCCATCTGCGGATGCTGGATCGCCGCCGGTGTGTAGCCGACCAGCGCCTCGCTGCCTTCGCTGATATAGGGAAACTCCGGGTCGCCTTCGGCCGGATCGCGCTCCAGGCGAAACACCAGCCCCGGCACGTTGCCAGCGATCCCCTTGAGCCGCGCCTCGCTTTCGCGCAGCGCGGCCAGGTCGCGCCGGCGCTCGGTGACGTCGGCGAGGAACACCACCAGGTACTCGGCATCGCGAAAACGCAGGAACGACAGCGACAACTCGACCGGGAACAGGCTGCCGTCGGCGCGCCGACACTGGCTTTCGAATTGCTGCTCGCCGCCATCCCCGGTACGGGCACGCTTCCACAGTTCCAGCCAGCGATCCATCTTCAGGTTCGGCTCGATAACGACCAGCGGCAGCTCCAGCAGCGCCCCCTCGGCAAAGCCCAGCATGCGCTCGGCGGCATGGTTGGCGTAGCGCACATGGCTGTCCCAGTTGACCCAGAGGATGCCCACCGTGCTCTGGTCGATGGAAAACTGACTCAGGCGCAAAGCCTCCTCACGCACCTGGCGCTCGACCAGGCTCTCCCGGGCCGCCAGCAACCCGCGCTCCAGGCCGCTCTGCTGACGACGCTGCCAGGCCAGGGTCGCCAAGGCGCACAGCAGCAACAGGCCGAACAGCAAGGCCAGGTTCTGCCAGAACCCGGCGGATTCGGAGAACCGTGGATACCTTGGCTGCAACCAGCGCTGGTGCATCTGTTCCAGGGTCTTGGCCGGCAGGGCCTGCAAGGCACGTTCGAGAATATCGGCCAGCACTGGCCAATCGCGCCGTGAGCCGACCCGCAGCAACTGCGGCAGACCGATATCACCCACCACCGCGAGGTCGGCAAACTCGCCTTCGCGCGACAGCCGGCTGAGCTGCGACTCGTCCAGCACGGCGAAGCTGGCCTGCCCAGCCAACACCAACTGCAGGGCCTCGCGCTCGTCGGGTACACCCTGCAGGTTCAGATTGCCGTAGTTGCCGCGCAGGTAATCCGCCAAGGTACCGGGCATGCGTACCGCCACGCGGTCATTGGCGTTCAGTTTTTCCAGTTCCACGGCTACCGCGCCGCTGCGCATGCCTACCACCAATTGCGGCACACGCATGTAAGGGTCACTGAACAACCACAGCCGCAGGCTGGTCGGCGTTTGCATAAGGCCTGGAGCGAAATCGATCTCGCCCGCCTGCAAGGCATGCTCAAGGGCGGCCTGATCGGCAAAGCCGCGCCAGGTCAAATCCAGGCCCAACGCCTGGGACAAGGCGCCGACCAGTTCGACGTTGGCCCCGTAGAACTGCTGCAGGCGCCGGTCGAACTGGGCATAGGGCGCCTGCAGTACCAGGCCGACACGCAAGCCGCGGTGTTCGTCCAACCATTGCTGCTGGGCTGGATCCAGCATCACGGCAGGCGGCGCCTGCGGCTTGGCCAGGGCGATCAAGGGTAGACACAACCAGCCGATAACCCACAGGCAACGCACTCGCTTCATCTCTACGCTCGTCTTGGCAATGACGGCCACCTGGCGTGGCCGTCGCGGGCAAATACCATTAGGCTGCCGGTATGATTCTGGCCTTGGATTGATCGATGTTCACACTTTATCGCACGACGCTGGCAATGTTCTGCCTGGCTTCGGCCCTGCCGTTCGCGGCTCAAGCCGACGACGCCGAGAAACCCGAAGCACCCGCCGAGGCGGCCGCGTCCGCTCCCGCTCCGCGCCCACCGCTGCTCGAGCGCAGCCAGGACGATGCCATGGCCCTCGAGCGCCAGGTACCCAAGGCCGAACAGCAGACCTTGCAGGCCAATGGTGAAAACTTCCTGGCGCTTTGGAAGCCTGCCAACGACAGCGATCCGCAAGGCGCGGTGATCATTGTCCCGGGCGCGGGCGAAAGTGCCGACTGGCCCACCACCGTCGGCCCGCTGCGTCGAGGTTTCCCCGATGTCGGCTGGAGCACCCTGAGCCTGAGCATGCCCGACCTGCTGGCCGAGCGCCCACAGGCGCGGGTCGAGGCCAAGCCCGCAGTCGAACCGAAAAAACAGGACGGCGAGTCGGCTCCAGCCAAGGACACACCCGCCGATGCCAACGCCAACGTTGCCCAGGCGACCGCGCCGGAAGCGGATACCGCCGAAAGCACCGACGCGGTCGAAGCCGACGAACACACCAGCGAGGAAGATGCCGAGCGCATCTTTGCCCGCCTCGACGCCGCCGTGGCCTATGCCCAGCAGGAGAAAGCGCGCAGCATCGTGTTGCTGGGCAACGGCAGTGGCGCGTACTGGGCCGCACGTTATCTCAGCGAGAAGCAGCCGCCCCAGGTACAGAAACTGGTAATGGTCGCCGCGCAGACACCCGCGCGGGTTGAGCATGACCTGCTGAGCCTGACCCCGACGCTGAAGGTACCAACCGCCGACCTCTACTACGTCACCCGCACCGCAGATCGGCTGGCGGCCCAGCAGCGCCTGCAGGCCAGCAAGCGGCAAAAGGGCAGCCAATATCGCCAGGTGTCGCTGATGGCCATACCTGGCAACAAAGCGGCGGAACAGGAGCAACTGTTGCGCCGGGTGCGCGGCTGGTTGACGCCGAAGGAAGAGTAACAACAGCCGCTCCTGCCCGCCTCGGCAGGAGCGGGCTTGCCCGCCGGTGTACCTACAGCCCCCGCCGCTTGCGGATCATGGCATAGGCCTGATGCAACTCACGGGTAAGCTCGGTCGCCTCGCGCACCTTCGCTTCGCTGGCGCCACTGCCCACCAACTTGTCCGGATGGTGCCGGCTGAGCAGGCGCCGATAGGCCTGTTTGACCTTGTCGGCCTCGGTGTCCGGCTCTACCCCCAGCAATCTCAGCGCCGCCGCATAGGTCATGACGCCGCCTTCGATCGAAGAACGTCGCGGCTCATAATCTAGCGACAAGGCCTGCACCTGGTTGCGACTGAGCCCCAACTGCTGCCCCCAGCCGAGCAACAGGTCACGCTCCTGACGCCCGGCCTTGCCGTCGGCCCAGACCATGCGCCAACAGGCGCGCAAGGTGCCTTCGGCGCCGTGGGGCTGCATCTTTATGCGGCGCAGGTAGTGCCCCAGGCGCTCCTTGCCCGACTTGCCCCGGTTGAACGCGGCTATCGCACGCATCCGCGCTGGCTCCGCCAGGTCCAGCCGGGTCATTTCCTGCCGCGCCTGCTGGATATGCCCTTCACCTACCCGGCCATCGCTCTTGGCCAGCCGCCCGAGCAGAACGAACAACAACTCTTCGTCACGCAGTGCCGGGCGCCCGCCCAGGCGCTCGCGCACGTCCTCCCAACCCTGCAGCCGCAGGCGCCGATCCATGGCCTGGCCCAGCAGCGCCCCCAGCAACGCACCTGGGATGCTGGCCACGGCGAAACCGGCACCGGCACCAATCACTGTGCTCGGCCACCACATATCAGGCACGCTCCCCGATCAGGCGCTCGACATCGGCCAGACGCTCGAGGGTGCCGACATCGATCCAGTGCCCGCCATAGTGCTCGCCGCTCACCCGCCCCTCGGCCATGGCGCTGCGCAACAGGGGAGCCAATTTGAATGCACCGGGCTGGCAACCTGCGAACAGCGCCGGGTCCAGCACCGAGATACCACTGAAAGTCAGCGTTCCCGGGGCGTCATCGCCATCGCTCACCTGCCCGTCCGCCAGGCGGAAGTCGCCACGGCCGTGGTGGCCGGGGTTGTCCACCAGCACCAGATGCGCCAGGCCGTGCAACGGCGCATTCAGGCCGGCGAAGTCGTAGTCGGTCCAGACATCGCCGTTGACCAGGATGAACGGCGCATCACCCAGCAGCGACAGCGCCTTGAAGATCCCACCACCGGTCTCCAGCGGCTCGCCCTCCGGCGAATAGCTGATCACCAGGCCGAAGCGGCTGCCATCGCCCAGGTGATCCTCGATCTGCTGGCCAAGCCACGCATGGTTGATGACCACCTCGCGTATACCGGCACGGGCCAGCGCCTCGAGGTGGTACTCGATCAACGGCTTGCCGGCGGCTCGCACCAGCGGCTTGGGCGTGTGCAGGGTCAGCGGGCGCATGCGCTCGCCCTTGCCTGCCGCCAGGATCATCGCCTTCATGAACGCGCCCCGGCATGCAGTTCGGCAATCAGCTGGCCCAGCTCGGCCAACTCAGGCCGGCGGCTAATCACTTCATCTATATAAGCAAAGAACCGCGGCACGTCGGCCAGGTAGCGTGGCTTGCCGTCGCGGTGGCAGATGCGCGCGAAGATACCGATCACCTTGAGGTGGCGTTGCACCCCCATCAGGTCGCTGGCTCGCTGGAAGGTATCGAAGTCCGCCTGTACCGGAATCCCGGCGGCCTGCGCCTTGTGCCAGTAATCACGCAACCAGCCCTCGACGCGGGCCTGGGGCCAGCTGAGGAAGGCGTCCTTGAACAGGCAGGTGATGTCGTAGGTTACCGGGCCGTAGACCGCGTCCTGGAAATCCAGCACGCCTGGATTGGGCGCGCTGTGCATCAGGTTGCGCGGCATGTAGTCGCGGTGCACCAGCACCTTGGGCTGGCCCAGGGCACTGTCGATCAGCAGCTGGCTGAGCCGCTGCCAGGTGGCCTGCTGCGCGTCGCTGAAGTTCAGGCCAAGCTCGCGGCCCACATACCACTCGGGGAACAGCTCGACCTCACGGCGCAGCAGGGCGACATCGTAGCTGGGCAGTGGCGCATCCATCGGCAAGCGCTGGAACGCCAGCAGCGCATCGATGGCGTCGGCGAACAGGGCATCGGCATTGCCCTGATCAATGATGTCCAGGTATGTCTGCCGGCCCAGATCCCCCAGCAGCAGGAAACCGCGCTCCAGGTCCTGGGCGTGGATAACCGGCACGTGCACGCCCGCCGTGGCCAGCAAATGGTCGATGTCGACGAACGGGCGGCAGTTCTCCTGGGGCGGCGGCGCATCCATGATCACGAAGCTGTGCCCGGCGCCCTCCCAGCGGAAGTAGCGGCGGAAACTCGCATCGCTGCTGGCGGCGGTCAGGCTGCCGGTGGGCACTTCGCCCCAGGCATTGGTACGGAAGAGGTTCTCCAGCTGCCCGGCAAGCCAGGCGGTCAGTTGTTGCAGGCGTACATCGTGATCGGGCATTACAAGGGTTCTCCGACGGCCCTAGCCGTCAAGCGGGTCATGCTTTATTATCCAGCATCTTTTTCAGACCATCGAGAGGCGTGCGGCCCCCACACGCGGGCAGATGGCACGCAGGAAGCCCGGACTAATAAGATGGCATTGAAATCCCCCGCGTTTCGTAGAAAGTTTCCGTTGCTCGTGACTGGCGGTTTGCTGGCCCTGCAACCCCTGGCCACGTCGTACGTGGTGGCGGCCGAGCAGTTCGACTGCCAAGTGTCCGCTTCCGGTGGCTGGGACTGCAAGCCCAAGACCGCTGCCAACTTGCCTCCGCGCCCGGTACACCCGGGCGCTGCCGCGGCCAGCACGGGTGCCGAGGCACCCGGCGAAGTCGCCGCGACCGAGGCCGACAAGCCGATGCTGGTCACCGAAGCCAAGGGCCGCGGCCTGAAGTCGCGCAGCGAAGACTACAGCCATCTGGACTGGGTCCCGCGCGAGAAGCTCACTGCCGCGCAACTGGCCGAGACCGGCCCGTACTGCGGCGGCGCCTACATCGAGCCGACCCGCCCGGGCATGAACGACTCCACGCCCAAGGACGAGTCGCCGACCTACATCAACGCCAAGGTCTCCAAGTACCAGCAGGAGCAGCAGATTGCCACCCTCGCCGGTGACGTGGTCATGCGCCAGGGCAGCATGCAGGCCGAGGCCGACGAGGCCAACCTGTACCAGGCCGAAAACCGCGGCGAGCTCAAGGGCAACGTCAAGATCCGCGACAACGGCTCGCTGGTGGTTGGCGACGAGGCGCAGATCCAGCTCGATACCGGCGAGGCCCGGGTCGACAACGCCGAATACGTGATGCACAAGTCGCACATCCGCGGCAACGCGCTGTACGCCAAACGTGCGGAAAACGCCATCATCCGCCTCAAGGACGGTACCTATACCACCTGTGAGCCGGGCAGCAACGCATGGCAGCTCAAGGGCAACAACATCACCCTGAACCCGGCCACCGGCTTCGGCACCGCGACCAACGTGACGCTGCGGGTCAAGGATTTCCCGGTGTTCTACACACCGTACATCTACTTCCCGATCGACGATCGTCGCCAGTCCGGCTTCCTGCCGCCGTCGTTCAGTTCCAGCAGCGACACCGGCTTCATGCTGGTCACGCCGTACTACTTCAACCTGGCGCCTAACTACGACGCCACGTTGTACCCGCGCTACATGGCCAAGCGCGGCATGTTGATGGAAGGCGAGTTCCGCTACCTGACCAAGTCCAGCGAAGGGCAGTTCGGTGGTGGTTTCCTGAACGACAAGGACAACGACCGCGAGCTGCAGACGGACTACAAGAAAGATCGCTGGATGGTCAACTGGCAGCACAAGGGCGGCCTGGACGACCGCCTGATGGCCGAGGTTGACTACACCGATATCAGTGATCCGTTCTACTTCCAGGACCTGGAGTCGGACCAGATTGGCGTGGAAAGCCTAGATGTGGTCAACCAACGTGGCACGCTCACGTATCGTGGCGACGGCTATACCGCCGCGTTGAACCTGCATGCCTATGAGATGGCGACCATTTCGCAGATCACCCCGTATGATCGCTTGCCGCAAATCACCCTTAATGGCATGCTGCCATTCCACCCAGGCGGCCTGGACTTTGGGTACGAAACCGAAGCGGTACGCTTCGATCGCGACCTGAAGAACGACTTCGTCCTCGACAAGAATGGCAATCCTGATACCTCGGCAGGCACCGCAGGTCGTCGCCTGGACGAAAACATCTTTGGCGTCGCTCGCTCCAATGGTACTCGCCTCAACCTCGCACCATCGATGAGTCTGCCGCTCGAGGCCAGCTACGGTTACATCACGCCGAAGTTGAAGTACGTCTATACACATTACGACCTCGACCTTGATGGCAAGGGTAAGCGAGACCTGATCGACAACCCGGATATGACCAGGTTGTATGGCGACTTCAAGAGCAACCAGAACCGCGACATCCCGATTTTCAGCGTTGACAGCGGCTTGTATTTCGACCGCAATACCCAACTGTTCGGTACCAACTATCGCCAGACGCTTGAACCTCGCCTGTTCTATCTCTATGTGCCGTACAAGGATCAGACCGACATCCCTCTCTTCGACACCAGCGAGGGGACGTTCAACTACTCGTCGCTGTTCCGCGAAAACCGCTTCTATGGCAGTGATCGTATTGGCGACGAGAACAAGTTGTCGCTGGGCGTGACCAACCGCTGGATCGAAGATAACGGCTTCCAGCGCCAGCGTTTCAGCATTGGCCAGGCGTTCTACTTCAAGGATCGCAAAGTCCAGCTTCCAGGTGTCGACTATCGCACTCGGATGGACAGCAAGTCGGATGTGTCGCCATATGCCCTGGAATACGAATACGCCTTCAACCGCGACTGGCGCTTCAACTCGGAATACAACTGGGACCCGGACACTCATAGCCCGCGTTCGGGCAGCGCAATGTTCCACTATCAGCCTGAGGACAACCCCAACAAGGTCGTCAACCTAGGTTATCGCTATCGTAACGACCTGATCACCTACGACTCGCAGACCGGTAACTGGAGAGTCGGCGGTGGCGACTACGGAACACCGGGCACACCGGGCTACATCAAGGACTACTACAAGATCCAGCAGCACGACTTCTCGGTCATCTGGCCGATCGTGCCGCAATGGAGCGTGATCGCTCGCTGGCAGCATGACTACAACCGCAACCGCACCCTGGAAGCGATGGGCGGCTTCGAGTACGACAACTGCTGTTGGAAGCTGCGCCTGATCAACCGCTACTGGATGGATTACGACGATTTCAGCCAGGCCGTCCCGAACAACGAAAAGGGCGACCACGGTATCTTCCTGCAGATCGTGCTCAAAGGGCTCGGTGGTGTAGTCGGCAACAAGGTCGAATCGTTCCTGGACCAAGGCATTCAAGGTTACCGTACCCGTGAAGAGCAAGCTTATTGATCGTCTGCGCCCGCTGATGCTGGGCGCCGCAATGCTGAGTGGCGCGGTGCATGCCGCGGTACAACCCATCGACCGTATCGTGGCCACCGTCGACAACGACGTGGTCATGCAGAGCCAGCTGGACCAGCGCGTTCGCGAAGTGCAGCAGACCATCGCCAAGCGTGGCGGCGGCGTGCCGCCCACCGGCGCGCTGGAACAGCAAGTGCTGGAACGCCTGATCGTCGAGAACCTGCAACTGCAGATCGGCGAGCGCTCGGGCATCCGCATCACCGACGAAGAGCTGAACCAGGCCGTCGCCACCATTGCCCAGCGCAATGGCATGTCGCTGGAACAGTTCCGTGCAGCCCTGGCCCATGATGGCCTGTCGTACGATGACGCCCGCGAGCAGATCAAGCGCGAGATGATCATCAGCCGTGTGCGCCAGCGCCGCGTGGCCGAGCGTATCCAGGTGTCCGAGCAGGAAGTGAAGAACTTCCTCAACTCGGACTTGGGCAAGATGCAGATGTCAGAAGAGTACCGCCTGGCCAACATCCTCATCCCGACCCCGGAAGGTGCCAACTCGGAGGCCATCCAGGCCGCCGCGCGCCAGGTAGGCGATATCTACCAACAGCTCAAGCAAGGCGCGGACTTCGGCCAGATGGCCATCGCTCGCTCGCGCAGTGAAAATGCCCTGGAGGGCGGTGAGATGGGCTGGCGCCAGGCAGGCCAGCTGCCACCAGACTTCGCCAAGATGCTCAGCAGCATGGCGGTTGGCGATATCACCCAGCCGATCCGCATCCCCACCGGCTTCATCATCCTCAAGCTGGAAGAGAAGCGCGGCGGGAGCCAGAGCGTGCTGCGCGACGAAGTGCACGTACGCCACATCCTGATCAAACCGAGCGAAATCCGCAGCGAAGCCGCCACCGAGCAACTGGCCGAGCGCCTGTACGACCGGATCCAGAACGGTGAAAACTTCGCCGAGCTGGCGAAGAGCTTCTCGGAAGACCCGGGCTCGGCGCTCAACGGCGGCGATCTCAACTGGGTAGACCCGAACAGCCTGGTACCTGAGTTCCGCGAACAAATGGCCAACGCCGAGCAAGGCGTGGTGACCAAGCCCTTCAAAACCCAGTACGGCTGGCATGTGCTGGAAGTGCTGGGCCGCCGCGCCACCGACAGCACCGAACAGGCGCGCGAGCAGCAGGCCATGAACGTCCTGCGAAACCGCAAGTACGACGAAGAACTGCAGAACTGGCTGCGCCAGATCCGCGACGAAGCCTACGTTGAAATCAAGCTGCCTGGCGCCGACCAGGTCACCCAGTGAAACCCCTGCGCTTCGCCGTCACCCCCGGCGAGCCAGCCGGCATCGGTCCCGACCTGTGCCTGCTGCTCGCCGCCGAGGTCCAGCCCCACCCCCTGATCGCCATCACCAGCCGTGACCTGCTCGCCGAGCGGGCCACGCAGCTGGGCCTGGACGTCAAGCTGATCACGGTTGAGCCGACCGCCTGGCCGGAGCAACCCGCTCCCGCCGGCAGCCTGTATGTCTGGGATACCGCCCTGGCCCACCCGGTGACAGCCGGGCAGTTGGACAAGGCAAACGCCGCATTCGTCCTGGAAACCCTGACCCGCGCCGGGCAAGGCTGCCTGGACGGGCACTTCGCCGGAATGATCACCGCGCCGGTGCACAAGGGCGTGATCAACGAAAGCGGTATCGCCTTCTCCGGGCATACCGAATTCCTCGCTGACCTCACCCACACCACGCAAGTGGTAATGATGCTGGCCACCCACGGGCTGCGCGTGGCACTGGTGACCACTCACCTGCCCCTGCGGGACATCGCCGAGGCCATCACCGGCGACCGCCTGGAGCGCGTCACCCGCATCCTGCATGCGGACATGCGCGACAAGTTCGGCATTGCCAACCCACGCATCCTGGTCTGTGGGCTCAACCCGCATGCCGGAGAAGGCGGCCACCTGGGCCGCGAAGAAATCGACATCATCGAGCCGGCGCTGCAGCGCCTGCGTGCCGAAGGCATGGACCTGCGCGGCCCGCTGCCGGCCGATACCCTGTTTACCCCCAAATATCTGGAGCACTGCGACGCGGTGCTGGCGATGTACCACGACCAAGGCCTGCCCGTGCTCAAGTACAAGGGCTTCGGCGCCGCGGTCAACGTGACGCTGGGCCTGCCGATCATCCGCACATCGGTCGACCACGGCACCGCCCTGGACCTGGCCGGCACCGGCCGGATCGACACCGGCAGCCTGCGCGTCGCCCTGCAAACCGCCTACCAGATGGCCGAGAACCGACCATGACCGAGCAATATCAACACCGGGCGCGCAAGCGCTTCGGCCAGAACTTCCTGCATGACGCCGGAATCATCGACCGTATCCTACGGGCGATCAACGCCAAGGCCGGCGAACACCTGCTGGAGATCGGCCCGGGCCAGGGTGCCCTGACCGAGGGCCTGCTGGGTAGCGGCGCACAGCTGGATGTGGTCGAGCTGGACAAGGACCTGGTGCCGATCCTGCAACACAAGTTCGCCGGGCGCGACAACTTCCGCCTGCACCAGGGCGATGCCCTGAAGTTCGACTTCAACCAGTTGGGCGTGCCTGAGCGCAGCCTCAAGGTAGTGGGCAACCTCCCCTACAACATCTCCACGCCACTGATCTTCCACCTCCTGGCCCATGCCAACCTGATCCGCGACATGCATTTCATGCTGCAGAAGGAAGTGGTCGAACGCATGGCCGCAGGCCCTGGCGGCGGCGACTGGGGCCGCCTGTCGATCATGGTGCAGTACCACTGCCGCGTGGAGCACCTGTTCAACGTCGGCCCGGGTGCCTTCAACCCGCCACCCAAGGTGGACTCGGCGATCGTGCGCCTGGTGCCCCACGAAGTGCTGCCCTACCCGGCCAAGAACCCCAAGCTGCTGGAGCACGTGGTGCGCGAAGCCTTCAACCAGCGCCGCAAGACCCTGCGCAACACGCTCAAGGGCGTGCTCGACAGCCAGGCCATCGAGGCCGCTGGCGTGGATGGCAGCCTGCGCCCCGAGCAGCTCGACCTGGCCGCCTTCGTCCGCCTGGCCGACAAGCTGGCTGAACAGCAGGGCTGACCGAGCCAGCGTAGGACAAGCCCATCCCACCCTTGGAATGGGTTTGCCCCGCGCTCAGGCATGACTGGCCTCCACCCCCGCCAATGGCCTAGACTGCATTATTGCGTCAGTTCGCCCAAGGCCCTTGCATGTCCGACCCCCGCTACCAGATCGACGTCAGCGTCGTGACCCGCTACCTCAAAGAACAATCCGATCCCGAAAGCAGCCGTTTCGCCTTCGCCTACACCATCACCGTGCACAACAACGGTACGGTCAAGGCCAAGCTGATGTCCCGCCACTGGCTGATCACCAACGGTGACGGCGAAGTCGAGGAAGTGCGCGGTGCCGGCGTGATCGGCCAGCAGCCACTGATCGAGCCCGGCCAGAGCCACACCTACAGCAGCGGCGCCGTGATCAGCACCCGCGTCGGCACCATGCAGGGCAGCTATCAGATGTTCGCCGAAGACGGCAAACGCTTCGATGCCCAGATCGCCCCGTTTCGCCTGGCCGTGCCCGGGGCGCTGCACTGATGGCCACCTATGCCGTCGGGGACCTGCAAGGCTGTCTGCAACCACTCAAGTGCCTGCTCGAACGCGTACGCTTCGACCCGGCCGTCGATCGCCTGTGGCTGGTGGGCGACCTGGTCAACCGTGGCCCAGAGTCCCTCGAGACCTTGCGTTATCTCTACTCGATCCGCCATGCGCTGGTCTGCGTGCTGGGCAACCATGACCTGCACCTGCTGGCCGCCTGGCACAATGTCGAGCGCCTGAAGAAAAGCGACACCCTGCGCGAAGTCATCGAAGCCCCGGACGCCGACCAGCTGTTCGACTGGCTCCGCCAGCAGAAACTGCTGCACTACGACGAAGCCCGCGGCATTGCCATGGCCCATGCCGGCATCCCACCGCAGTGGACCCTGGGCAAGGCGTTGGAGCTGGCCGCGGAGGTCGAGGAAGTGCTGCGCGACGACAGTCGCCTGAAACTGTATCTGGACGGCATGTACGGCAATGAGCCGAACAAGTGGAGCAAGGATCTGGCCGGCGTCGAACGCCTGCGAGTGATCACCAACTACTTCACCCGCATGCGCTTCTGCACCGCCGCCGGCAAGCTCGACCTCAAGAGCAAGGAAGGCGCCGACAGCGCGCCCAAAGGCTATAAACCATGGTTCGCTCACCCGGACCGCCGCTCGCGCCATGTGAAGATCATCTTCGGTCACTGGGCCGCCCTCGAAGGCCGGGTCGACGCCCCCGGTGTGATTGCCCTGGATACCGGCTGTGTCTGGGGGGGCGCGATGACCCTGTACAATGTCGACAGCGGCGAATTCCACCGCTGCGACTGCACCCGCGAAGGCACCCCTCGCCCGCCGGCATCACCCAACGATCAGCCATGAAGGAACCGCACCCATGAGCGAATTCAAGCGTATCTCCCCAGAACAAGCCCTCGCCCTGCGTGCCGAAGGTGCGATCGTTGTCGATATCCGCGACCCACAGGCGTTCGCCGCCGGCCATATCGCCGGCGCCACTCATCTGGATAATCACTCGGTAGCCGACTTCATCCGCAGCGCCGACCTGGACGCGCCTACACTGGTAGTCTGCTACCACGGCAATTCCAGCCAGAGTGCCGCCGCCTACCTGGTCGGCCAGGGCTTCTCCAACGTCTACAGCATCGATGGTGGCTTCGAACTGTGGCGTAACACCTACCCGGCGGAAACCGCCCAGGGCAGCGCCGAATAATTTTTTCATTTTTCCTGCAGCCCGCGCTTGGCGCGGGCTAGCGCCCGACCTGACGAACGGTCGTAGGCGTCTTCTCCGCTCCCCGCCCTTGACCTCTCGTATAACCAACTATCCTTAAGCCCAGGCCATCCAAAAAAGGGGAGAGCCGGTACACCGGCGTGCGGGTCATCGGTAGCGTTACAGGGTGTTCTGGGGGGTATACAGCAACCGGCAAAACCGGTTGCATGCCAGCATCGGCTGACTGATCCGGCGTCGTCTCCACGTATCGAGCGAGGTGACGTCATGAGCATTTTTAGCCACTTCCAACAACGTTTCGAGTCCACCCGCCAGGAAGAACTTTCGCTGCAGGAGTACCTCGAGCTGTGCAAAGAGGATCGCAGCGCCTATGCCTCGGCGGCCGAGCGGCTGTTGCTGGCCATCGGTGAACCAGAGCTGATCGACACCTCAAGCAACTCCCGGCTGTCGCGGATCTTCTCCAACAAGGTGATCCGCCGCTATCCGGCCTTTGCCGATTTCCATGGCATGGAAGAGTGCATCGACCAGATCGTCTCCTACTTCCGCCACGCCGCCCAAGGCCTGGAAGAGAAGAAGCAGATCCTCTACCTGCTGGGTCCGGTGGGCGGCGGCAAATCGTCGCTGGCCGAAAAACTCAAGCAGCTGATGGAAAAGGTGCCGTTCTACGCCATCAAGGGCTCGCCGGTCTTCGAGTCGCCACTCGGGCTGTTCAACGCCACAGAGGATGGTGCGATCCTCGAGGAAGAATTCGGCATTTCGCGCCGCTATCTCAATACCATCATGTCGCCCTGGGCCACCAAGCGCCTGCAGGAGTTCGGCGGCGACATCAGCAAGTTCCGGGTGGTCAAGCTCTATCCGTCGATCCTCAACCAGATCGCCATCGCCAAGACCGAACCGGGTGACGAGAATAACCAGGATATCTCGGCGCTGGTGGGCAAGGTGGATATCCGCAAGCTCGAGGAGTTTCCGCAGAACGACGCCGATGCCTACAGCTACTCGGGCGCGCTGTGCCGGGCCAACCAGGGCCTGATGGAATTCGTCGAGATGTTCAAGGCGCCGATCAAGGTGCTGCACCCGCTGCTCACCGCAACCCAGGAAGGCAACTACAACAGTACCGAAGGCCTGGGGGCTATCCCCTACACCGGTATCCTGCTGGCCCACTCCAACGAATCGGAATGGCACACCTTCCGCAACAACAAGAACAACGAAGCGTTCATCGACCGTATCTATATCGTCAAGGTGCCGTACTGCCTGCGCGTCAGCGACGAGATCAAGATCTACGACAAGCTGCTGATCAACAGCTCGCTGGCCAAGGCTCATTGCGCGCCCGACACACTGAAGATGCTCGCCCAGTTCACCGTGCTTTCACGTCTCAAGGAGCCGGAGAATTCCAACATCTACTCGAAGATGCGCGTCTACGACGGCGAGAACCTCAAGGACACCGACCCCAAGGCCAAGTCGATCCAGGAGTACCGCGACTCCGCGGGCGTCGACGAGGGCATGAACGGCCTGTCTACCCGCTTCGCCTTCAAGATTCTCTCCAAGGTGTTCAACTTCGATCCGCATGAGATTGCCGCCAACCCGGTGCACCTGTTGTACGTGCTGGAACAGCAGATCGAGCAGGAGCAGTTCCCTGCCGAAGTACGCGAGCGCTACCTGCGCTACCTCAAGGAGTACCTGGCGCCGCGCTACATCGAGTTCATCGGCAAGGAAATCCAGACCGCTTACCTGGAGTCCTACAGCGAGTACGGCCAGAATATCTTCGACCGTTACGTGCTGTATGCCGACTTCTGGATCCAGGACCAGGAGTACCGCGACCCGGAGACTGGCGAGATCCTCAACCGCATCGCCCTCAACGAGGAGCTGGAGAAGATCGAGAAACCGGCCGGCATCAGCAATCCGAAGGACTTCCGCAACGAGATCGTCAACTTCGTGCTGCGCGCCCGTGCCAACAACAATGGCAAGAACCCCAGCTGGCTCAGCTACGAGAAGCTGCGGGTGGTGATCGAGAAGAAAATGTTCTCCAACACCGAAGACCTGCTGCCGGTCATCAGCTTCAACGCCAAGGCCAGCAAGGAAGACCAGCAGAAGCACAACGATTTCGTCACCCGGATGGTGGAGCGTGGCTATACCGACAAACAGGTACGCCTGCTGTCGGAATGGTACCTGCGGGTCAGGAAATCGCAGTAAAAGCGGCACGCCCCGGGCGCTTGGCGGGGTGCCCCGGCACACCGCTGGCCCGTGGCGGCAGCAACTGCTTTTACTTGCAGCTCGTAGCTTGAAGCTTGCAGCTGTACCCAGCTACCGGAGGGCCCATGAGCTACGTTATCGACCGACGCCTGAACGGCAAGAACAAGAGCACGGTCAACCGCCAGCGCTTCTTGCGGCGTTACCGCGAGCACATCAAGAAAGCCGTCGAAGAGGCCGTAAGCCGCCGCTCCATCATGGACATGGAGCACGGTGAGCAGATCAGTATCCCGGGGCGTGACATCGACGAACCGGTGCTGCACCACGGTCGCGGCGGCAAGCAGACCATCGTTCACCCAGGTAACAAGGAGTTCACCGCCGGCGAGCACATCGCCCGGCCACAAGGTGGCGGCGGTGGCGGTGGGCGCGGCAAGGCCGGCAACTCCGGCGAGGGCATGGACGATTTCGTGTTCCAGATCACCCAGGAAGAATTCCTCGAATTCATGTTCGAAGACCTGGAGCTGCCCAACCTGGTCAAACGCCACCTTACCGGTGCCGATACCTTCAAGACCGTGCGCGCCGGTATTGCCAACGAGGGCAACCCTTCGCGCATCAACATCGTGCGCACCCTGCGCTCGGCCCACGCCCGTCGCATCGCCCTGACCGGCAGCAGCCGCGCGCTGCTGCGCGAGGCGCAAAAGGAGCTGGACCGACTCAAGGTCGAAGAGCCCGACAACTTCACCGACATCCAGGATACCGAGGCCGAGATCGAGCGCCTCAAGGCGCGCATCAATCGCCTGCCCTTCCTCGACACCTTCGACCTCAAGTACAACCTGCTGATCAAGCAGCCCAACCCCAGCTCCAAGGCGGTGATGTTCTGCCTGATGGATGTCTCCGGCTCCATGACACAGGCTACCAAGGACATCGCCAAGCGCTTCTTCATCCTGCTGTACCTGTTCCTCAAGCGTAACTACGACCGCATCGAGGTAGTGTTCATCCGCCATCACACCAGCGCCCGCGAAGTGGACGAGGAAGAATTCTTCTACTCCCGCGAGACCGGCGGCACCATCGTCTCCAGCGCGCTCAAGCTGATGCAGGAAGTCATGGCCGAGCGCTACCCGGCCAGCGACTGGAACATCTATGCCGCCCAGGCCTCGGACGGTGACAACTGGAACGACGATTCGCCGATCTGCCGCGACATCCTCGCCAACCAGATCATGCCGCATGTGCAGTACTACACTTATGTCGAGATCACCCCACGCGAACATCAGGCGCTGTGGTACGAGTACGAGCGCATCGGCGAAGCATTTCCCGACACCTTCGCCCAGCAGCAGTTGGTATCGGCCGGCGATATCTACCCGGTCTTCCGTGAACTCTTCCAGCGCAGGTTAGCCACATGACCGCCAGAGAGCAGAGACGCCAACCCATTTCCACCGGCTCCGAATGGACGTTCGAGCTGATCCAGACCTACGACCGCGAGATCAGTCGCCTGGCCGCCCGCTATGCCCTGGATACCTACCCCAACCAGATCGAAGTCATCACCGCAGAACAGATGATGGACGCCTACGCCTCGGTCGGCATGCCGCTGGGCTATCACCACTGGTCCTACGGTAAACAGTTCCTCAGCACCGAGAAGTCCTACAGTCGGGGCCAGATGGGCCTGGCGTACGAGATCGTGATCAACTCCGATCCGTGCATCGCCTACCTGATGGAAGAAAACACCATGTGCATGCAGGCACTGGTGATCGCCCACGCCTGCTATGGCCACAACAGTTTCTTCAAGGGCAACTACCTGTTCCGCACCTGGACCGACGCCAGCTCGATCATCGACTACCTGGTGTTCGCCAAGCAGTACATTGCCCAGTGCGAGGAGCGTCATGGCATCGACGCCGTCGAGGACCTGATCGACTCCTGCCATGCGCTGATGAACTACGGCGTGGATCGCTACAAACGCCCCTACCCCATCTCCGCCGAAGAGGAACGGCGTCGGCAGAAGGAGCGTGAAGAGCACCTGCAACGGCAGATCAACGACCTCTGGCGGACCATTCCCAAGGGCGCCGAGAAGAGTGGCGACAGGGACGATGCGCGCTTCCCCGCCGAGCCACAGGAGAACATTCTCTACTTCATCGAGAAGCACGCCCCACTGCTCGAGCCCTGGCAGCGCGAGGTGGTGCGCATCGTGCGCAAGATCGCCCAGTACTTCTATCCACAACGCCAGACCCAGGTGATGAACGAAGGTTGGGCGACCTTCTGGCACTATACGCTGATGAACGACCTCTACGATGAGGGCCTGATCACTGAAGGCTTCATGATGGAGTTCCTCCAGTCGCATACCAGCGTGGTGTTCCAGCCAGGCTTCGACAGCCCCTACTACAGCGGCATCAACCCGTATGCGCTGGGCTTTGCGATGTACACCGACATTCGTCGCATGTGCGAGCACCCCACCGAGGAAGATCGCCGCTGGTTCCCGGACATCGCCGGCAGTGACTGGCTTTCGACCATCAAGTTCGCCATGAGCAGCTTCAAGGACGAAAGCTTCATCCTGCAGTATCTGTCGCCCAAGGTGATGCGCGACCTCAAGCTTTTCAGCATCCTCGATGATGACCAGCGTGACGACCTGCTGGTCCCGGCGATCCATGACGAAGCCGGCTACCGCACCATCCGCGAGCAACTGGCCGCCCAGTACAACCTGGGCAACCGTGAACCCAACGTGCAGATCTGGAGCATCGATCGCCGCGGCGACCGCTCGCTCACCCTGCGCCACCAGCAGCACAACCGCAAACCCCTGGGTGATTCCACCGAAGAGGTGCTCAAGCACCTGCACCGCCTGTGGGGCTTCGATATCCACCTGGAGACCGTTCAGGGCGACCAGGTGATGAAGACCCACCACATGCCGCCACGCGGCGAGCACAGCGAGGCCGGCGACTACGGGCGCATGGACCTGGCCGTGGTGCACCACCTCTAGCGGCAGCCCACCTCCATTGCTGCCGACAAGGTATCCTGTCGCCAGTAATGGAGGTTCCACATGCAGATCTACAAGGTTGGCGGCGCCGTACGCGACCGCCTGCTCGGCCGTCCGGTCAGCGACATCGACTGGCTGGTGGTCGGCGCCACGGTCGAACAGATGCAGGCCGAGGGCTTTCGCCCGGTCGGTGCCGATTTTCCGGTATTCCTTCACCCCAGGACGGGCGAGGAATATGCCCTGGCCCGCACCGAGCGCAAGAGCGGGCGCGGGTATGGCGGTTTCACCTTCCACGCGAGCCCCGAAGTCACCCTCGAGGAGGATCTGGTTCGTCGCGACCTGACCATCAATGCCATGGCCGAGGACGAGCACGGCAACCTGCACGATCCCTACCATGGCAAGGCAGATCTCGAGCAGCGCCTCCTGCGCCATGTTTCCCCGGCATTCGCCGAAGATCCCCTGAGAGTGCTGCGCGTTGCCCGCTTTGCCGCGCGCTATGCGCCGCTGGGCTTTCGTGTCGCCGACGAGACGTTGCAGCTGATGCGCCAGATCGCCGAATCGGGCGAACTGCAGGCGCTGACCGCCGAGCGCAGCTGGAAGGAGATCGAGCGCGCATTGATGGAAAGCGAACCGCAGGTGTTCATTGAGGTGCTGCGCAGCTGCGGCGGGTTGGGCGAGCTGATGCCCGAGCTTGAGGGCGCCTGTACACTGGCCGCGCTGCACCAGGCGGCAAGGCACCAGCAGCCGCTGGCGGTGCGCTGGGCGTGCCTGCTACGCGGACTGCCGCCTGCCGCGCTCAAGGCGCTGAACCAACGCTTCAAGGCGCCGCGTGAATGCCAGGAACTGGCGATGCTGGTGGGGGAGTTTGCCGAGCGGGCGGACCAGGCTTTGCAGCTGGAGCCTGCAAGCCTGCTGGAGATGCTGCAGAAGTTCGACGTGTACCGACGGCCGCAGCGCTTCGAGGACTTCATCGCCGCCTGCGAGATGGCAGCGTTGGGTTCAGGTTATCCACAAGGCGAGTACTTGCGCGGGGCCGCTGAAGCGGCGCGTGCCGTGGATGTGAAGCCGTTGCTGGACGCCGGGCTTGCCGGCCAGGGCCTGGGCGAAGCGCTTAAAGGTGAGCGGCTGAAGGCGCTCGAAGCCTATAAGGCCGCTTGATCTGCCCGGCCTCTTCGCAGGCAGATCCGCGAAGAGGCCGGCGCTGGCTTAAGCGGGGGTCAACTGCAACCCGCGCCATTCGAACGGTACCGGCGCCAGTACCTGCTCGATGCGCGCTTCCCGCCACAACTGCCCCATGGATTTGCCCTCGCCCGGGTGCACCAGCTCCGGGGCCAGCAACGACAGCGGCCAGAGCACGAAGGCGTTCTTCAGGATCTCCGCGCGCGGCAGCACCAGGCCATCGAAGGTCCCGCACAGGTCATCGAACATCAGCACGTCGATATCCAGCGGCAGCCCTTTGCGGTCCGGCGCGTAGCGGCCATTGTCGGCCTCGATGAACTTGAGCCGGCGATCGAGTTCCAGCAGCGGCAGTTCGGTGCGCCCGCGCACCACCAGGTTGTAGAACGGGCCACTCTTGATCCCCACGGCCTGGCTCTCGAACACCGCGGAACACTGCATGTCTTTGAGGATGCCGGCGAGGGCATCGAGCCCGGCGCACAAGTGCCGCTCACGCTCGATGTTGCTGCCCAGCCCAAGGTATACCGTGCTCAGAGACATCCGCGCTCGATCTCCACGCCAACACCACCACGGGCCGCCGATACCGCACCCGGCTTGGTGAGTTTCAGGCGCACCCAGGGAATGTTGAATTCCGCCATCAACACCGCGACCAAGCGCTCGGCGAAGGTCTCGACCAGCTCGAAACGGGCCTGGTCGGCGAACGCCTGGATACGTGCCGAGACACTGGCATAGTCCAGTGCCAGCGACAGGTCGTCACCGGCCGCCGCCGGGCGGTTGTCCCAGGCGAAGCTCAGGTCCAGGCGCAGGCACTGGCGAATATCCCGCTCCCAGTCATAGGCGCCGATCACGGTATCGACTTCCAGGCCTTCGATGAACACTCTGTCCAAGCACTTCTCTCCACAGCACGACAAGGGCGACGGGCGCCGTTAGAATCAGGGCGTCCTCGCCCGGAATAGTTAGCATGTTTTGGTCACTGGCGCTGCTTGCCTACCTGCTCGGCTCTCTGTCCTTCGCCATTGTCCTGAGCCGCCTCAGTGGCAGCCCCGATCCGCGCTCCAGCGGTTCCGGCAATGCCGGCGCCACCAACATGCTACGCCTGGCGGGCCGTAAACTGGCGATCCTGACGCTGCTCGGCGACCTGTGCAAGGGCATGTTGCCCGTGCTGCTGGCACGCCTGGCCGGGCTCGACCAGCAAGAGCAGGCCTGGGTAGGCATCTGCGCGGTGCTCGGCCACCTGTTCCCGGTGTACTTCCGCTTCAAGGGCGGCAAGGGCGTGGCCACCGCCGCCGGCATGCTCATGGCGCTGTACTTTCCAGCCGCCCTGCTGGCCATCGGCGCCTGGTTGCTGACCTTCTACCTGACCCGCACCAGTTCGCTCGCGGCGTTGATCGCCACACCGCTGACGCTGCCCTTGCTGGCCTGGCGCGAGCCTGAAGCGCTGCTGCCGATGACCGTGCTGACGGTGCTGATCGTGTGGCGCCACCGCCGCAACCTGCGTGACCTGTTCGCCGGGCGCGAACGCCACTTCTGATGCGTTCGCACAAGCCCAGCTCACCTCATACTGCCGGCAACTGCTCCATCGGCCAGCGCGCCTGCACGCTGATCGCCAGGTCCTGCTGCTGCCCGGCCAACAGACGCTGGCAACCGGCATAGGCAATCATCGCACCGTTGTCGGTGCAGAAGCGTGGGCGGGCGTAGTAGACGTTGCCCTTGATGCTGGCCAGCATCTCCTCCAACGAAACGCGCAAGGCCTTGTTGGCGCTCACGCCGCCGGCGATGACCAGGCGCTTGAGGCCGGTCTGCTTGAGGGCGCGCTTGCACTTGATGGTCAGAGTCTCCACCACCGCCTGCTGGAACGCCAGCGACACGTCGCAACGGGTTTGCTCGTTGTCGTCCCCGGCATCGCGGCATTGCTGCCAGGTATTCAGGGCAAAGGTCTTGAGGCCGCTGAAGCTGAACTGCAGGCCGGGGCGGTCGCACATCGGCCGCGGGAACACGAAGCGCCCAGGCGTGCCTTGTTCGGCCAGGCGGGCGATCTCGGGGCCACCCGGATAATTGAGGCCGATCAGCTTGGCGGTCTTGTCGAACGCCTCGCCAGCCGCGTCGTCCAGGCTCTCGCCCAGCAGTTCGTACTGGCCGATACCATCGACCCGAACCAGTTGGGTATGGCCACCTGAAACCAACAAAGCGACGAACGGAAACTGCGGCGGCTGCTCTTCGAGCATCGGCGCCAGCAGATGGCCCTCCATATGGTGCACGCCAATCGCCGGAATATCCCAGGCGAACGCCAGTGCCTGGGCGCAAGAGGCGCCCACCAACAGCGCGCCGACCAGGCCCGGGCCTGCGGTATAGGCGATGGCGTCGATCTCGGTGGCGACGCAGTCGGCCTCCTGCAGCACCTGGCGAATCAGGGGCAGCATGCGTTTGACGTGATCACGCGAGGCGAGCTCGGGCACCACGCCGCCATAGACGCGGTGCAGGTCAATCTGGCTGAACAGCGCGTCGGCCAGCAGGCCGCGTTCACTGTCGTATAATGCGACGCCAGTTTCGTCGCAGGATGTTTCCAATCCCAGTACTAGCATGGGTCCGTGCCTTGTGGAGGCTGAATTCGAAGGCGCGCATGATAGTCCCCGTGCCCGGTGCCGACCAGCGGTTTTCGATCAGAGGCTTTGCATTCCGGCCAGCTAAGGGTTAACATCCGCAACCCTTGAAAACCGACGTTCTCCAGCACACCTTATGTTTTGCCAGGAGCACGTCTACCCCGGTAATGAATTAAGGTAGCCCTGGATGCCAGCCGTCAAAGTTAAAGAGAACGAACCCTTCGACGTAGCTCTGCGTCGTTTCAAGCGCTCCTGCGAAAAAGCCGGTGTACTGGCTGAAGTTCGTAGCCGCGAGTTTTACGAGAAGCCGACCGCCGAGCGTAAGCGCAAAGCCGCTGCCGCTGTTAAGCGTCACGCGAAGAAAGTTCAGCGCGAACAGCGCCGCGCCGTTCGTCTGTACTAAGTACAGCCGTTCTACGCAAAGCTTCTGCCATGCCCGGCCTCGTGCCGGGCTTATGGTAGCGGTTGCTTGAAACCCTTGGCCATGCGCCTGGGGCGCCCCGGCAAAAGCCATGGGCAACCTGCCTCAACGCGTCAGAACTGGTCTTTGGCCAGGCGTGCACGTCTTTTCTGACGAGCCCTCACCGGCTACCGACGAGCACACACCTCTTCCTGCGACACCCCACGCCAAACCCGCGCACAAGCGTTTAGACTTGCCAGTTGCCAGATGACGAGGCTGCCATGGCCGGGCTGATTCCCCAGAGCTTTATCGATGACCTTCTCAACCGCACCGACATCGTCGATGTGGTGAGCTCGCGCATCCAGCTGAAAAAGACCGGCAAGAATCTTTCCGCCTGCTGCCCGTTCCACAAGGAAAAGAGCCCCTCCTTCACCGTCAGCCCCGACAAGCAGTTCTACTATTGCTTCGGTTGCGGCGCTGGGGGTAATGCCCTCGGCTTTGTCATGGACCACGACAACCTGGACTTCCCCCAGGCAGTCGAGGAGCTGGCCCGCGCGGCGGGCATGGAAGTCCCTCGCGAAGAAGGCCGCCGCGGGCAGAAGCCACGCCAGCCGACCGACTCGCCGCTGTACCCCTTGCTGGAGGCGGCCAGCGAGTTCTATCGCCAGGCCCTGCGCAACCACGCCACCCGCAAGGCGGCAGTGGAGTATCTCAAGGGGCGCGGCCTGTCCGGCGAGATCGCCCGCGACTTTGGCCTGGGCTTCGCGCCGCCGGGCTGGGACAACCTGCTCAAGCACCTGGGTGCCGACTCGCTGCAACAGAAAGTGATGATCGACGCCGGACTGCTGATCGAAAATGCCGAAAGCGGCAAGCGCTACGACCGCTTCCGCGACCGGGTGATGTTCCCGATCCGCGACAGCCGCGGCCGGGTCATCGCCTTCGGCGGCCGGGTACTGGGCGACGACAAGCCCAAGTACCTGAACTCCCCGGAAACCCCGGTGTTCCACAAGGGCCAGGAGCTGTACGGGCTGTACGAGGCACGCAAGCACAACCGCAACCTTGACGAGATCATCGTCGTCGAAGGGTACATGGACGTGATCGCCCTCGCCCAGCAAGGCTTGCGCAACGCGGTGGCCACCCTTGGCACATCCACCAGCGAGGAACACCTCAAGCGCCTGTTCCGCGTGGTACCCAGCGTGCTGTTCTGCTTCGACGGCGACCAAGCCGGCCGCAAGGCCGCCTGGCGCGCCCTGGAGGCAACCTTGTCGAGCCTGCAGGACGGTCGCCGTGCACGCTTCCTGTTCCTGCCCGAAGGCGAAGACCCGGACAGCCTGGTGCGCGCCGAAGGCACCGACGCCTTCCAGGCCCGCATCAACCAGCACGCCCAGCCATTGGCCGACTATTTCTTCGAGCAGTTGAGCAACGAGGCCGACCCGCGCTCGCTGGAAGGCAAGGCGCACATGGTGACGCTGGCCGCACCGCTGATCGAAAAGGTCCCGGGCGCCAACCTGCGCCAACTGATGCGCAACCGCCTGAAAGATATCACCGGCCTCGACCCGCAGCAGATGGAGCAGCTGGCCCAGAGCGCGCCAGCACCCAGCGCGCCGGATTACGACCCCGGCTACGACTACGACGCCATGGCAAGCTACGTGCCTGACCATGGCGATATGCACTACCAGCCCGACTATGCCGCACCACATCAGGAGCAACGCCCCTGGACGCCGAACAAAGGTGGCGGCAAGAAACAGTGGGACGGCAAACCCTGGGACAAGAAAGGTGGCAAGCCGTGGCAGCGCGATGGCCAGCGCGGCGAGGCGCCACCACGGGTACCCGCGCCGGTGGAGCCACCGACGCTCTCGGCCCTGCGCACCTTGCTGCATCACCCGCTGCTGGCCGGCAAGGTCGAGGACGCCAGCCACTTCGCCGACGAAGAGCAACTCTACAGCCAGCTGCTGGTGGCCCTGATCGAGGCCGCACAGAAGAATCCTAAGCTAAGCTCAATGCAGCTGATTGCGCGCTGGCACGGGACCGAACAGGGTCGCCTGCTACGCGCCCTGGCGGAAAAGGAATGGTTGATCGATGCCGACAACCTTGAACAACAGTTTTTCGACACTATAACTAGCTTGTCCGCTCGCCAGCGCGAGCGCAGCCTGGAACATCTGCTCAGGAAAGCGCGTCTAAGTGAGTTGAGCGCAGAGGAAAAATCTCAGCTGCTCGTCCTGTTAAGCAGGAATGTTCCCGCACAAACCCCGACCTCATCTGGCGCGTGAGGTCCATGCTCGGGTATAATCCTCGGCTTGTTTTTTGCCCGCCAAGACCTTCAGTGGATAGGGTGTTATGTCCGGAAAAGCGCAACAGCAATCTCGTATCAAAGAGTTGATCACCCGCGGTCGTGAGCAGGGCTACCTGACTTACGCGGAGGTCAACGACCACCTGCCAGAGGATATTTCAGATCCGGAGCAGGTGGAAGACATCATCCGCATGATCAACGACATGGGGATCAACGTATTCGAGAGTGCTCCGGATGCGGATGCCCTGTTGTTGGCGGAAGCCGACACTGACGAGGCCGCAGCCGAAGAGGCCGCCGCCGCATTGGCGGCTGTCGAGACCGATATCGGCCGCACGACCGACCCGGTGCGCATGTACATGCGCGAAATGGGTACCGTCGAGCTGCTGACCCGCGAAGGCGAGATCGAAATCGCCAAGCGTATCGAGGAAGGCATCCGTGAAGTCATGGGCGCCATCGCTCACTTCCCGGGTACTGTCGACTACATCCTCGGCGAATACGACCGTGTCACCTCCGAAGGTGGCCGTCTGTCCGACGTTCTCAGCGGTTACATCGACCCTGACGACAACATCGCCGCACCGACCGAAGAAGTACCGATCCCGGGTGCCAAGGCCGCTGCCGCGAAGGAAGAAAGCGACGACGACGAAGAAGAAAACGCCGACGGCGACGACGAGGAGGAGGCCGAAAGCGGTCCGGATCCGGTTGTTGCCGCCCAGCGTTTCGGTGCGGTCAAGGATCAGCTGGTCGATACCCTCAAAGTGCTGAAGAAGCACGGTCGAGGCCATAAAGACAGCATCGGCGCCATGCAGGCGCTGGCCGACCTGTTCATGCCGATCAAGCTGGTACCGAAACAGTTCGACGTGCTGGTCGAACGCGTACGCGGTGCCTTGGATCGCCTGCGCCAGCAAGAACGCGCCATCATGCAACTGTGCGTGCGTGACGCGCGCATGCCGCGTGCCGACTTCCTGCGCCTGTTCCCGAGCAACGAGACCGACCAGACCTGGTCCGGTGACTTGGCCAAGCGCAACACCAAATGGGCCGCCGCCCTGGGTGAGAAAAACGCCGCCATCGTCGCCTGCCAGCAGAAACTGATCGACCTCGAGACCGAGACCGGCCTGACCGTCGCCGAGATCAAGGACGTCAACCGCCGCATGTCCATCGGCGAGGCCAAGGCTCGTCGCGCCAAGAAGGAAATGGTCGAGGCGAACCTGCGTCTGGTGATTTCGATCGCCAAGAAGTACACCAACCGCGGCCTGCAATTCCTCGACCTGATCCAGGAAGGCAACATCGGCCTGATGAAGGCGGTGGACAAGTTCGAATACCGTCGCGGCTACAAGTTCTCGACCTACGCCACCTGGTGGATCCGCCAGGCGATCACCCGCTCGATCGCCGACCAGGCGCGCACCATCCGTATCCCGGTGCACATGATCGAAACGATCAACAAGCTCAACCGTATTTCCCGCCAGATGCTGCAGGAAATGGGCCGCGAACCGACCCCGGAAGAGCTGGGCGAACGCATGGAAATGCCTGAGGACAAGATCCGCAAGGTACTGAAGATCGCCAAAGAGCCGATCTCCATGGAAACCCCGATCGGTGACGACGAAGATTCGCACCTGGGCGACTTCATCGAGGACTCCACCATGCAGTCCCCGATCGACGTGGCCACGGTCGAAAGCCTCAAGGAAGCAACCCGTGACGTGCTCTCGGGCCTGACCGCACGCGAAGCCAAGGTGCTGCGCATGCGTTTCGGCATCGACATGAACACCGACCACACCCTCGAAGAAGTCGGCAAGCAGTTCGATGTGACCCGCGAGCGGATCCGTCAGATCGAAGCCAAGGCGCTGCGCAAGCTGCGCCACCCGACGCGAAGCGAGCATCTGCGCTCCTTCCTCGACGAGTAAAGACGAACCCCGGCCCAGGCCGGGGTTTTTCTTATGTGACGGAAGGTCGTTACCACTGTCTACCCAGCGGGCGGAATGCCCGTCTACACTCGAATCAGACCCCCTGTTCGAGAGGCCGCTATGCCCATGATGCCGGCCTTCCTGTTGCTGCTCCTGCTCACCTGGAACACAACGGCCGGCGCCCTGACCCTGACCGACGAGGAACAAGCCTGGCTCAGCGCCCACCCGCAGCTGCGCCTGGGCGTCGATGCTTCATGGCCGCCGTTCGAATTCCGCGACCAGGAAGGTCGCTACCAGGGATTGGCCGCCGATTACATCGCCCTGATCCAGGAACGCCTGGGGATCACCCTCAAGCCGATCGAGCCCAGCAGCTGGACCGAAGTCCTGGCACAGGCACGCAGCAACCGGCTCGATCTGCTGCCCGGTATCATGTCCACACCGGAGCGGCAGGGCTACCTGGCCTTCACCCGCCCTTACCTGGACTTCCCGATCGTCATCCTCGCCCACTCCGGCGGTGCGCAACCGCGCAACCTCAAGGACCTTTACGGCCTGAAGATCGCCGTGGTGGAGAACTACGCCCCCCATGAGCTGCTGCGCACCCACCACCCGGACCTCAACCTGGTGGCCATGCCCAATGTCAGTTCCACCTTGCAGGCCTTGGCTACCGACGAGGTGGACGCCGTGGTCGGCGACCTCGCTTCGAGCATCTGGAGCCTGCGCCAGCTCAAGCTCGACGGCTTGTATGTAAGCGGTGAAACGCCGTACCGCTACCAGTTGGCCATGGCCGTGCCGCGGGAACAGAAGATGCTCGTCGGCATCCTCGACAAGGTCATGGCCGACATGAGCAGCAGCGAAGTCAGCCACATTCAGCAGCGCTGGGTGGGCAACGTCGTCGACCAGCGGACTTTCTGGCACGACGTGCTGCTCTACGGCCTGCCGGCCGTGTTGGTGCTGATGGCCATCCTGGCTGTGGTGATCCGCATCAACCGCCGGCTGAGTTCGGAGATTTCCCGGCGCATCGCCCTGGAACAGGAACTGCGCAGCAGCGAGTATCATTACCGCGGCCTGGTCGAGAGCCTGTCAGCAGTGGCCTGGGAGGCCGATGCCAACGACTTCAGCTACAGCTATGTGTCGCCGCACGCCGAGGACCTGCTCGGCTACCCGACGGGAGAATGGCTCAAACCGGGCTTCTGGCGCAGCATCCTGCACCCGGAAGATGCCCTGTGGGCGCAGGCCTACTGCGACAGCGAAACAGCCGCCGGGCGCGACCACAGCCTCGACTACCGGGTGATCCGCGCCGACGGCCATACCCTATGGGTGCGCAACATCGTCAGCATGATCGAACATGGCCACAAGTCGCTGATGCGCGGATTGATGATCGACATCAGCGAAACCAAGCACACCGAAGATGCCCTGCGCCTGTCGGAGCAGAAGTTCGCCTCGGTGTTCCAGCAGTGCCCGGACATCCTGATCATCGCCCGGCACAGCGACGGCTGCCTGCTGGAGGTAAACGAAGCCTTCGAGGAACTGATCGGCCTGAGCCCGGCGCAAGTGATCGGCCGCACCGCCACCGAGCTCGGCCTGTGGGGCGTGGCCGGTACCGGCCCGGCCCTGCTCGAGCGCCTGCATCGCGGCGGCATCCGCAACCTGGAGATGACCTTTCGCCGCAACAACGGCGAGTTGTTCACCGGTCTGACCTCGGCCGAGACTTTCGACCTCGACGGCATGCCGGCACTGGTTGTGGCGATCCGCGATATCAGCCAGCTGAAGGAAACCCAGCAACAACTGCAGACCTCCGAGGAGAAGTTCGCCAAGGCCTTCCACGCCTCACCCGATGGCCTGTTGCTGTCACGCCAGAGCGACGGCCTGCTGCTGGAGGTCAACGAAGGCTTCTGCCGCCTCACCGGCTACGACATCAGCCCAACGGTCGACCAGACCTCGCTGGACCTGGGTATCTGGGTCGACCTCAACGAGCGCCAACGCCTGGTCGATCAACTGCAGCGTGACGGTTTCGTGCGCGATTTCAGCTGCCATATCCGCCGCAGCGACGGACAGATCCGCCTCTGTGAACTGTCCGCCCGGCCACTGCCGATCGGCGGCGTCGACTGTATGCTGACCATCGCCCGCGATATCACCGAACGCCACCTGATGCAGGAGAAGCTGCAACTGGCCGCCACGGTGTTCGAGAACACAGCCGAGGGCGTGCTGATAACCGACACCGACCAGCGCATCAGCGCGGTCAACCGCGCGTTCAGCGAAATCACCGGCTACAGCGAGATCGAAGCCCTCGGCCAGACTCCGCGACTGCTCGCCTCCGGCCAGCACGACAGCGCCTTCTACGTCGCCATGTGGCACCAGTTGACCGCGGAAGGCCACTGGCAGGGCGAGATCTACAACAAACGCAAGAACGGCGAACTCTACCCCGGCTGGCTGACCATCAGCGCCGTGCGCAACCACGAACGCGAGATCACCCACTTCGTCGCCGTTTTCGCCGACATTTCCAGTATCAAGCACGCCCAGGCCAAGCTCGACTACCAAGCCCACCACGACCCGTTGACCGGCCTGCCCAATCGCGCCCTGTTCGAAAGCCGCCTGCAGGCCGCGCTCAGCTGCGCCCAGGTATCCAACCGCCAGGGCGCGGTGCTATTCCTCGACCTCGACCGCTTCAAGCACATCAACGACAGCCTCGGCCACCCGGTGGGCGACCTGTTGCTCAAGGGCATCGCCCAGCGCCTCAAGGAGCAGGTGCGTGATGTCGACACCGTGGCCCGCCTGGGCGGCGACGAGTTCATCATCCTCTTGCCCGGATTGCACAAGCCCAGCGATGCCAGCGCCATCGCCAACAAGCTGCTGGCCGGCTTCCACGCACCGTTCCAGGCCGGCGAGCACGAGTTCTTCACCAGCGCCAGCATCGGTATCAGCCTTTACCCACAAGACGGCACCGATGTCGCCAACCTGATCCGCAACGCCGACGCCGCCATGTACCGCTCCAAGGCCAAGGGCCGCAATCGCGTCGAGGCCTACACCCGCGAACTGACCACCCAGGCCAGCGAGCGCATCGCCCTGGAACATGAACTGCGCCGCGCCATCGAGCGCAATGAACTGAGCCTGTGCTACCAGCCCAAGTTCAGCCTCAAGACCCAGAGCCTGGTGGGCGCCGAGGCACTGATTCGCTGGACCCACCCAACCTTCGGCGACGTGCCACCCGAGCAGTTCATTCACCTGGCCGAGGAGAACGGCACCATTCTCCAACTTGGCGACTGGGTACTGGAGCAGGCCTGCCGGCAGATGCACAGCTGGAAGAAGACCTACCACGCCTTCGGCCCGCTCTCGATCAACCTCGCTGGCGCCCAGCTGCGCCAACCCAACCTGGCCCGGCGCATCGAGCAACTGTTGCGCAACTACCAGCTCAAGGCAGGCGACCTGCAGCTGGAGATCACCGAAAACTTCATCATGAGCCAGGCCGAGGAGGCGCTGAGCGTACTGCACCAACTCAAACAACTGGGCGTACAGCTGGCCATCGACGACTTCGGCACCGGCTACTCCTCGCTCAGCTACCTCAAACGCCTGCCGCTGGACATCCTCAAGATCGACCAGTCGTTCATTCGCGGCCTGCCCGACGACCCCCACGACGCCGCCATCGCCCGCGCCATCATCGCCCTGGGCCGCAGCATGCAACTGACGATCATTGCCGAAGGCGTGGAGAACCAGGCGCAGCAGCGCTTCCTAGCCGCCGAAGGTTGCGAGCAGATCCAGGGCTACATCGTCAGCCTGCCCCTGCCCCCGGACGAATTCGCGGCGACCTTTCTTCGCATAGCACAAACGGATCTTTCGGATGGCACGCTATCTAAACCCTCGTTATAATCCTGCCCACTTGCTGAGGGCCTATAGCTCAGTTGGTTAGAGCAGAGGACTCATAATCCTTTGGTCCACGGTTCGAGTCCGTGTGGGCCCACCATCTTCGAAGCCGCGCATTGCGCGGCTTTTGCGTTTTTGGCGGGATCGCCTCAGATACGGAATGCTCATTTGCAACTCGTAAACCCGAGTGCGAGCCGGGTCCTTTCCTCATCCGTTTTTGTGGGGCCGGCATCGCCTACGCCGCCCGGCCTGACTTTTGCTCGACGACTATTCGCACACAATCTACTCGTCAGCCGGCTCGAAGCGCTCGCCACGAAACACCCGACGTGGATTGCCACGCTCGATGCGGTGATGGAACAACCGCCGCTCCGCGCGCAGTTCGCTGTCGACCTGCTCTGCCTGTTGCGCCAGGCGTTGACCGATGAGCAGCAGCGCCAAGCGCTTGTTGGCGTGCTGGCTACGCTCGCTCTGTACCTTGACGCTGACGCCGCTGGCCAGGTGCGTGGCGCGCACTGCCGAGTCGGTGGTGTTGACATGCTGACCACCCGGCCCGGACGAACGCAAGGTCTCGAAGTGGATCTCGCTCGCCAATTCCGGTGCCGGTGGCGCAAACCGTGCGCCCCCAAAAAACCAGTTCTTGCGCGCATGCGCCGGCCGGTACGGACTGCTGCACGTCCATTGCAGCGAGCCCGTCCAGTGATCCGCCAGGCGCTCGGCCTGCTCGCCATCCAGTGCCAGCAACACCGAGCGCAAGGTGCCGCGCCGCGGCCCCGGCTCTTGTTCGAGTATCCGTACCGCCACGGCCTGGGCATCCGCTTCGGCCTGCAGCCTGAGCAATGCCTTGGCCACTGCCAGGGCACATTCTTCCGGCCCCTGAGCCGCCGAGAGTTGCAGTATGATCATCAGCAGCACCCTCCGCGCGTCTTGTAGGTGAGCACCGGTTTCAGTCGTGCCAGCACGCGAACCAACCCCGCTTCACGCAAGGCACCCACCACCGAGTCGATAGCCTTGTAGGCCTCCGGCGCTTCCTCGTAGATCAGCGCCCGGTCGGCGCAGATCACGCGGCTGCCTAGTGCCGTACGACTCAGTTGCTCGACGCTGTAGCGCGAGGCGAGGCGCTCCTTGCACTCGCTGCGCATCCATTTGCGTCCGGCGCCATGGGCCAGGGACAACAGGCTGCGCTCGTCGGCGATCGGCTGTACCAAGTAGCTGTAGTCGCCGCGCGAACCAGGGATCACCACCGCCCCCTGATCCGAAGGTGTGGCGCCTTTGCGATGCAGCCAACCATCGAGCCCGTCGACCTGCGCTGGCGACACCAGGTTGTGGTTGATGTCGAGCAGTACATCGCCATCGGCACGCAAGCGGTCGAGCATGCGCCGGGCAATCAACTGACGGTTGGCTTCGGCAAAACGCAGCGCGCCGTCGTGCCGGCCCAGGTAATGAGTGCTGGCCTCGCTGCCCGCCTCCAGTCCGTGATGACCGAACAGGTCGACCTGCTCACGCAAGATCGCCTCGCCCAAACCACGCGAGCCGCTGTGCACCAGCAACAGCAGGTGTTTGCGCTCGATGCCCAAGGCTGTCAGGGCCGCATCGTCGTAGTTTTCATCGAGTTGCTGCAGCTCGGCGAAGTGGTTACCACCACCAATGGTGCCTAGAGAACGCTCGTGCCCCGTGGCAGGCAAACCGAAGCTGGCGACGGCCTCCTGCCACGTCTCGTCAAGCGGCAGGTCGAGGTTGCCAAGGCGTTTCTCCAGCTTGTCCAGATGCAGCTTGGCGGTCGGGATGTCCGTGCGCCACAGCGCCATGCCACAGCCGATGTCATTGCCGACCAGCGCCGGGTACAAACGCCCCACGGAAAAGAATGCCGCGCCGACCGGATAGCCACGCCCCGGGTGCAGGTCCGGCATGCCGGCCACCCGATGCATGCCCCTTAGGCGAGCGGTGGTTTCGAGTTGTTGGATCGCTTTTCCTTCGATCCAGGTGTCGTCCGCGGCGACCAATACGGCGCCGTCGGACAAATTGCGAATGCAAGTGCCCATAGTCCAATCCTGATGGGTTGAAACGAAAAGATGTTCGGATTGGCAGGCCAGAGGCCGGGCGTTGCGGTACCGCTAACGAGTAGCGGCGAATGCGATCAAGCCAGGCGCGACCTGCAAAGGGTGATCAACTGTTGCATGATGTACCTCCTTTGCTGTCGGGTGAGAGAAGGCGGGCATCTTAGGTGTGCAATTGCCACCTTGCAACAACCTTGATCACATTTTTACCAGGAGAACAACGTCATGGCCGAAAAACCTGACCGCTCCGCGGTACAAAAAACAATACACTGGCGCTACAGTGCCCAGCTTCCCCTGGATTTGTAGCTCGGGTCGCTCTGACCAGCGGCAAAGTGCCTTTAGCACACCCGTTCTATTTCGCCATCACGGCCGCGTTTCTAGAATCCCTCCATCGCTTCGGCACCGGGTCGGAGCCCAGTGATCGAGGGAACGTCACATGAACATCCAAGGAACGCTTGGGGCCCTGCTCGTTGTACCGATGCTGGCCACGCTCGCAGGTTGCGTAGCACCGGGCTCCTACAACCAGGGCCAGCAGCCAAGCCAGATGGCCGGCGGCAACGCACCCTGCACGCCCAGTACGACCGACAACCTGATCTCCACCGGCCGCAGTCTGCTCAGCATCGCCAACTCCGTGCTCGAAACCAAGAACAGCATGAATGGCACCTCGGCCACTTATGACCAGCGCATGCAGCTTGCGGAGAACGCGCAGAAGGTCAACAAAGGCAACCAGATGCTCGACAACGTCGAGAGCATGACTGCTGGCCTGAAGTCACCTTGCGCCACGGCGCAGACCAGCGCGTCACGTTGATCAAATCCGATCAGGGCTGCGCAGCAGCCCCGGTCGTAAACGTCTTTCGGCTATTCAAGCCGACGCCAGCACCTTGCAGCCACGCCGCGAAATCTCGATCCTCGCGTAACTTGCCTCATCCAGCCCGGTAATCCGGTCAAGACAGGCGGCAGGGTCGTGCAGCGGCAGCTCCAGCAACTGCCGGGTATCGCGCTCCCACCAGCGCGATGCGAGCAGGCGCTCGATCATGGCCTCCGAGTATCGATAACGCACGAACTTGGCTGGAAAGCCCGCCACCACGGCATAAGGCGGCACGTCCCGAGTGACCAGGGCGCGAGTGGCGACAATCGCGCCCGTGCCCACTTCGACCCCCTCCATGATCATCGCGCCTTCGCCGATCCACACGTCATGGCCAATGCGCGCCGGCGTGCTCGGCGGCTCGTATTGCCACTGGGTGCCGGTGAACTGGAAAGGGTGGGAACTCAGCCAGTCGGTGGGATGAGCGTATTTTTCCTGGCCGATGACCACCGCGCTGCCGATGGAGCAGTAGCGCCCGATCGATTCGACCACCTGCAGCGAGCCGCCGCTGCGGATATAGGTGTGAGCCCCGATCGAGACATCCAGGGTGGCGGCGCTGACCGCCACATCGCCGATGCGCACTTCGGCCTCGAGCGCCAGCCTGGCGCGCTTGCCGAATTTGGAAATGCCCGTGCTCACCTTGCAACCGTGTTGGCGAATCCATCGCCGCCAGTACCAGTCCTTGAACTTCATGGATCAATCACTCCTGCCATGGTCCAGGCTGCCGAGCGGCAGCGGCCCGCTATCGTACCGCCTTGCCAACGTAATGCCAGCCCTGGGCGCCTTGCGCGAATCGGTCGCGCTTGCATAGGCTAGCACCTCGACAAAAGAGACCTACCATGCCGGCCACCTCCTCCATCACCCTCGACGCCATCGATCGCCAGTTGATCTCCCTGTTGCAGATCAACGCCCGCGAAAGCGTCGCCACGCTCGCCCGTCAATTGGGGATCGCCCGTACCACGGTGAACTCGCGCCTCGAACGCCTGGAGCGCAACAAGGTGATCACCGGCTATGGCGTGCGCCTGGGGCAGCGCCTGATCGGCGGCGGCCTGCAGGCATACGTGGGGATCAAGGCGCAGCCGCGCTCGGGCAAGGACATCGTGCGCCACCTGAGCGCCATGGGGCAGGTCCAGCAGTTGTGCGCGGTCAGTGGCGAATTCGACTATGTGGCCTGGCTGCTCAGCGACTCACCGGAGCAGCTGGACCAGTTGCTCGACCTGATCGGCAGCCTCGACGGGGTGGAGAAGACCACCACGTCGATCATCCTCAGCAGCAAGGTGGACCGCGGGCAGCCAGGCTGAGGCCCTCAGGCCTCCATCGCGTCGAGCAGCCCTTCCAGCAGCGCCCGTACCGTTTCCGCCGAATGCAGGATCGACCAGATCATCGCCCGCCCCGCCTCGGGGGCATGGTGCTGGGCGAGGGATGCATCTCGCCTCAGGACTTGGAAACCCGCCAAGTGAAACAATTTGAAAGTAATGCTCTATACGTAAATCACGTATAGAAGTGGCATTATGGTGCACCTGAAAAGCAGGAGCCACCAATGCCACGCAACATCTTCACTGAACTCACCGAAGGTTTCGACGCCCTTGCCGATGAGCGCGCCGGCAAACTGACCCTGCGTTCGCACAAGGTAGCCTTCGAGGAACTGGCCCCACTGGCCCCCAATGAACTGACCGAGCTGCGCCAGCGCCTGAACATGTCCCGGGCGGTATTTGCCGCGTACCTGCGCACCAACGCCCGCACCCTGGAGAGCTGGGAGCAAGGCCGCTCCAAGCCCAACGCCCAGGCCGTGGCGCTGATCCGGTTGGTGCAGAAGTACCCTGAAACCGTCGAGCACCTGGCATCATTGAGCTGATTCGTCATTTTTTAATAAACATCAATCATCAAGACGAAACAAATCACATAACGACGTCGATTTTCACCTTAATAACGAACACCCCACTTCATAAAATGGCCACCAGGCATTCTCTATACTCAGGCTCCGCCCCCTGCGCAGCCCCTGGCAAGGTCATTACATGAACAAGAAAAACCGCCACCCCGCCGACGGCAAGAAACCCATCACCATCTTCGGCCCGGACTTTCCCTTCGCCTTCGACGACTGGCTGGAGCACCCGGCCGGCCTGGGCAGCATTCCCGAGGCGCGCCATGGCGAAGAAGTGGCGATCGTCGGTGGCGGTATTGCCGGGCTGGTGGCGGCGTACGAGTTGATGAAGCTGGGCCTCAAGCCCGTGGTGTACGAAGCTTCCAAGCTGGGTGGCAGGCTGCGTTCGCAGGTGTTCAACGGCACCGACGGCATCGTCGCCGAACTGGGCGGCATGCGTTTCCCGGTGTCGTCCACCGCCTTCTACCACTACGTCGACAAACTGGGCCTGGAGACCAAGCCCTTCCCCAACCCGCTGACGCCGGCCTCAGGGAGTACGGTGATCGACCTGGAAGGCCAGACCTACTACGCCGAGAAGTACGCCGACCTGCCGCAGCTGTTCCACGAAGTGGCCGACGCCTGGGCCGACGCCCTGGAGAGCGGTGCGCAGTTCGCCGACATTCAGCAGGCCATTCGCGACCGCGACGTACCACGCCTGAAAGACCTGTGGAACAAGCTGGTGCCGCTGTGGGACGACCGCACTTTCTATGACTTCGTCGCCACCTCGCGCTCGTTCGCCAAGCTGAGCTTCCAGCACCGCGAGGTGTTCGGCCAGGTGGGCTTCGGCACCGGCGGCTGGGACTCGGACTTCCCCAACTCGATGCTGGAAATCTTCCGCGTGGTGATGACCAACTGCGACGACCACCAGCACCTGGTGGTCGGCGGCGTCGAGCAGGTGCCACAAGGCATCTGGCGCCATGTACCGGAGCGCTGCGCCCACTGGCCGGCGGGCACCAGCCTCAGTACGCTGCATGGCGGCGCGCCGCGCACCGGGGTCAAGCGCATCGCCCGCGCCAGCGATGGGCGCCTGGCGGTCACCGACAACTACGGTGACGTGCGCCACTACGCTGCTGTGCTCACCACCTGCCAGAGCTGGCTGCTGACCACCCAGATCGACTGCGAAGAGTCGCTGTTCTCGCAGAAAATGTGGATGGCCCTGGACCGCACCCGCTACATGCAGTCGTCGAAGACCTTCGTCATGGTCGATCGCCCGTTCTGGAAGGACAAAGACCCGCAGACCGGTCGCGACCTGATGAGCATGACCCTCACCGACCGCCTGACCCGCGGCACCTACCTGTTCGACAACGGCGACGACAAGCCGGGGGTGATCTGCCTGTCCTACGCCTGGATGAGCGACGCCCTGAAGATGCTGCCGCACCCGACCGAAAAGCGCGTGCAACTGGCTCTCGACGCGCTGAAGAAGATCTACCCCAAGACCGATATCGCCGGGCATATCATCGGCGATCCGATCACCATCTCGTGGGAGGCCGACCCGCACTTCCTCGGTGCCTTCAAGGGCGCGCTGCCGGGCCACTACCGCTACAACCAGCGCATGTACGCGCACTTCATGCAGGCCGACATGCCCGCCGAGCAGCGCGGCATCTTCATCGCCGGTGACGACGTATCGTGGACCCCGGCCTGGGTGGAAGGCGCGGTGCAGACGTCGCTCAATGCCGTGTGGGGTATCATCAACCACTTCGGTGGCCAGACCCACCCGGACAACCCCGGCCCGGGCGATGTGTTCCACGAGATCGGTCCGATCGCCCTGGCCGACTGAGCGAAGGAGTAGCGCCATGCGCATCGCCCTGTATCAGGGCACGCCACAGCCATTGGACGTGCCCGGCAACCTCGAGCGCCTGCAGCACCAGGCCCAGCTGGCCGCCGCCCGCGGCGCCCGGTTGCTGGTGTGCCCGGAGATGTTCCTCAGCGGCTACAACATCGGCCTGGACCAGGTGGAACGCCTGGCCGAGGCCGAGGACGGCCCCTCGGCGATGAGCGTCGTCGAGATTGCCCAGGCGCACCGCATCGCCATCGTCTATGGCTACCCCGAGCGGGCCGAGGACGGGGCGATCTACAACAGCGTGCAACTGATCGACGCCCATGGCCGCAGCCTGTGCAACTACCGCAAGACCCACCTGTTCGGTGAGCTGGACCGCTCGATGTTCAGCCCGGGCGGCGATCACTTCCCGGTCGTCGAGCTGGAGGGCTGGAAGGTCGGCATGCTGATCTGCTACGACATCGAGTTCCCGGAGAACGCCCGGCGCCTGGCGCTGAACGGCGCCGAGCTGATCCTGGTGCCTACGGCAAACATGGCGCCCTACGACTTCGTCTGCCAAGTGACCGTGCGCTCGCGAGCGCAGGAGAACCAGTGCTACCTGGTATACGCCAACTACCGCGGCAGCGAGGGCGAGATCCAGTATTGCGGGCAGAGCAGCATCATCGGGCCGGACGGCGATGTACTGGCGATGGCCGACCACGAGGAAGGACTGTTGCTGGCAGATCTGCAGCGCGAGCGGATATTGAAAGGGCGCGAAGCGTTTCCCTACTTGGCGGACCTGCGTCGGGATCTGCACTGATTGCGCCACTTCGCGGCCTGTCGCCTCGGCAAGCCGGCTACCGTAGGGGGCCAGCCAGAACAGACAACCTCAGCATTGCGCGCTAGCATGGCGTCATGTCCGACGCCATCCGCCACCTTACCCTTGCCAACGGCCTGCGCCTGACCCTGCGCCATGCCCCGCGCCTCAAGCGCGCGGCGGCAGCGCTACGGGTGCATGCCGGCAGCCACGATGCCCCGGCACGCTGGCCGGGCCTGGCACACTTTCTCGAACACCTGTTCTTCCTCGGCACCGCGCGCTTCCCGCTGGACGACGGCCTCATGCGCTATGTCCAGGGCCTGGGGGGCCAGGTCAACGCCAGCACCCGCGAGCGCACCACCGACTTCTTCTTCGAAGTGCCGCCCGCGGCGCTGGCCGGCGGGCTGGAGCGCCTGTGCCAGATGCTCGCCGAGCCGGACTTTGCCATCGAGCGCCAGCGCCGCGAACGCGAGGTGATCCATGCCGAGTTCATCGCCTGGTCGCGCAACCCCGAAGCCCAACGCCAGTTCACCCTGTTGCAATCGGTGTCGGCGCGCCATCCGCTGAGCGCTTTCCATGCCGGCAACCGCTACAGCCTGCCGCTGGAAAGCCCGGCCTTCCAGCAAGGACTGAGACGGTTCCATCAACGCAACTATCAAGGCAAGCAGCTCACCTTGAGCCTGGCCGGCCCGCAGTCGCTGGATGAGCTGACACTATTGGGCAGACAGTACGGCGAGCTGTTCGCCCAGGGTGCGGGCACCGTACGCAACCGGCCGCCCACGTTGCTCGAAGCGCCTTTGCGCCAGCCAACCGCATGGGGTGCCCGTCATGACTGGCTGTTCGCCCATGACAGCGTGCCGGAAGGCGCGGAACAGGCGCTTGAATTGTTACTGGCCCAGCTCACCGACAGCCGGCCTGGCGGTTGGCTGGATGCCTTGCGCAAGCGCGGCTGGCTGCAGGACTGCAAGGCGCAACAACTCCACGCCCATGCCGGGCAACTGCTCTGGCATGTCCAGTTGCAGCTGGCGGACGAAGCCTGCCTGGCCGAGGCCCGGGCGCTGCTGTATGGCTGGCTGGGTTTTCTACGGCAGCAGGATCCTGGGCAGCTGAACCTGCGCTTCACGCAACTGCAGCAACGCCGGGAGCAAGCTGGCAGCGCGCTCGAACTGGCCCAGCGCGACAGCGCAGGGCGGCCGTTCAGCGGCCTGTCGGGCCAAGGCCTGGCCGCCTTCGATGCACTGCTGGCCGACCTGCCATCCACAGCGGCAGGAGACTGGCAGCTCCCTCCCGAAGAAGTACTGCTGGCAGACGCACTGCCAATGATCGGCAGCGTTTTGCCAGCCGCGCTCGGTATCGGTGACGGCCTGCCGCCAGCACGCCAGTTCGCGGCGCTGGATCTGCGCTGGCAGGTTTTGTCACCTCTGCGCCAACGCCTGTGGCCCGTTCTCGAGCATAGCCTTCGACCGTTGCGCGAACGTGCCACGCAGGCGGCATTGCAACTGGGCTTCGAGGCCTGCGGCGAGTACTGGCAGTTGCGTCTGGCGGGGCATCCCCTGGCCGTGATCAACGCCACGCAGGAGGCGCTTGCGTTGCTGCGTTCGCCTGCCAGGGAGCATTGGCACGCGCCAGCGGCAGCCGAAGCACCCTTGATACCGATCCGCACCCTGCTCAAGGCACTGCCAGACACTTTGCTGATGGGCGCAATACAACCACTGCAGGCCTGCACGCCGGACCAGCCGCAGCTCGACTCACTCTGGCGACAGGCCCGGTGGCAGGGATTGGCGCAAGGATTCGACGCAGCGCAACAGGGGGCGCTGGGAACGGTACTGCAAAGCCTCATGGGCCAACCTGCCGAGCCTTCAGCGCCACGTCCGATCCACGAGCGCCACTGGCGGCAGATCCCGACTACGGGCAGCGAGCCCGCACTGTTGCTGTTCTGCCCATTGCCTGCGCGCCTGCACCCTGCCGGCCGCCTGCTGGCCCAGCTGTTGCAGGGCCCGGTCTATCAACGCCTGCGCGTCGAGCTACAACTGGGTTATGCGGTGTTCAGCGCCTTTCGTCAGATCGAAGGCTACGGCGGGCTCCTGTTCGGCGTGCAATCGCCGCATGCCAGCCACGCAGAGATCCTTGGCCACCTGCTGAATCTGCTGCGCCAAGGCGCCACGCTGAACGCAGCTGCCCGTACCCAGCTCGCCGATCAATTCGACGAAACGGCGATGAGCAATGCCGATGTCGCGCAATGGGCCTGGCAAGCACATATGGCGACACACAATCCGGACCTGCCCCGCATGCGCCGATCTATTCTCAATGTCGAGCAAGTTCAGTTGGACGAACTGCTGCAGCAACTCATCGACGCCAGGCACGGTTGGCTGTGCCTGGCCAATGCCGCCGCGCCGGACGCCAAATGGCGATGACGTCAGCGGTGATTGTTACCGCTTGTGCAAGGGCGCATTTCGAATAATTAACCTTTCGGTACAATTTTTTCTTGTAAGATAGCGCAATCTCGGCCAATGGAACCTCTCGTCCCTGGGAGAACCCAATAATGAACCGACCACCTCAAACCCCATCCGGAAGGAGCAAACCCATGTGGACCAAACCTGCATACACTGACCTGCGTATCGGCTTCGAAGTGACCATGTACTTCGCCAACCGCTAAGCGGCAGTGCGTTACGACGCCTCGGCCCGCCGGGGCGTTGTCGTTTTTCGGATCAGCGTTTACGAGGGCGCGCATGTACATCCAGATTCTCGGTTCCGCCGCCGGTGGCGGCTTCCCCCAGTGGAACTGCAACTGCGTCAACTGCAAGGGCTACCGCGACGGCACCCTGCGCGCCACGGCACGTACCCAGTCGTCCATCGCCCTGTCCGACGACGGCGAGCACTGGATCCTGTGCAACGCCTCGCCGGACATCCGCGCCCAGCTCCAGGCCTTCGCGCCGATGCAGCCGGCCCGGGCCCTGCGTGACACCGGTATCGATGCAATTGTCCTGCTCGACAGCCAGATCGATCACACCACCGGCCTGCTCAGCCTGCGCGAAGGCTGCCCGCACCAGGTGTGGTGCACCGACATGGTCCACCAGGACCTGAGCACCGGCTTCCCGCTGTTCAACATGCTCAGCCACTGGAACGGCGGGCTGGTGTGGAACTGCATCGAGCTTGATGGCAGCTTTGTCATCGATGCCTGTCCGAACCTGCGCTTCACTCCCTTCCCGCTGCGCAGCGCCGCGCCGCCCTACTCGCCGCACCGTTTCGACCCGCACCCCGGCGACAACCTCGGGCTGCTGGTGGAGGACACCCGCACCGGCGGCAAGTTGTTCTACGCGCCGGGCCTGGGCCAGGTCGACGCCAAGCTGCTGGAGATGATGCATGGCGCCGACTGCCTGCTGGTCGACGGCACCCTGTGGGAGGATGATGAAATGCAGCGCCGCGGCGTCGGTACCCGCACCGGCCGCGAGATGGGTCACCTGGCGCAGAATGGCGCGGGCGGCATGCTCGAGGTGCTGGACGGCTTCCCACGTCAGCGCAAGGTGCTTATCCACATCAACAACACCAACCCGATCCTCGACGAAGACTCGCCGGAACGCGCCGAAGTACAGCGCCGGGGCGTGGAAGTCGCCTTTGATGGCATGAGTATCGAGCTGTAAGGAGGCCCTGTGAGCGACGCAACGCCGATGTCCCCTGCCGAGTTCGAGCAGGCCCTGCGCGCCAAGGGCGCCTACTACCACATCCATCACCCCTACCACGTGGCGATGTATGAAGGCCGCGCCAGCCGCGAGCAGATCCAGGGCTGGGTGGCCAACCGCTTCTACTACCAGGTGAACATCCCGATGAAGGATGCGGCGATCCTGGCCAACTGCCCGGACCGCGAAGTGCGCCGCGAGTGGATCCAGCGCCTGCTCGACCACGATGGCGCGCCCGGCGAGGATGGCGGTATCGAAGCCTGGCTACGCCTGGGCCAGGCCGTGGGCCTGGACCCGGACCAATTGCGCAGCCAGGAGCTGGTGCTGCCCGGCGTGCGCTTTGCCGTGGACGCCTACGTCAACTTCGCCCGCCGCGCCAGCTGGCAGGAGGCCGCCAGCAGCTCGCTGACCGAGCTGTTCGCCCCGCAGATCCACCAGTCGCGTCTGGACAGCTGGCCGCAGCACTACCCCTGGATCGACCCGGCCGGCTACGAATACTTCCGTACCCGCCTCGGCCAGGCCCGGCGTGATGTGGAACACGGCCTGGCGATCACCCTGCAGCACTACACCACCCGCGAAGGGCAGGAGCGCATGCTGGAGATCCTGCAATTCAAGCTGGATATCCTGTGGAGCATGCTCGACGCCATGAGCATGGCCTATGAACTGAACCGCCCGCCGTACCACAGCGTCACCGCCGAGCGGGTCTGGCACAAGGGGATCGCCCTATGAGTTTCGACCGTCAACAGGTGCCCGCCTGGCGCCCCGGCTATCGTTTCCAGTACGAGCCCGCGCAAAAGGGCCATGTGCTGCTGTACCCCGAAGGGATGATCAAGCTCAACGACAGCGCCGGCCTGATCGGCGGGCTGATCGATGGCCAGCGCAGCGTCGCCGCGATCATCGGCGAGCTGCAACAGCAATTCCCCGATGTGCCCGAAGTCGCCGACGACATCGAGCAATTCATGGAGGTGGCCCGTGCCGAACACTGGATCACCCTCGCCTGAGGTGCCGGTCGGCCTGCCCTTGTGGCTGCTGGCCGAGCTCACCTACCGCTGCCCTTTGCAGTGCCCGTACTGCTCCAACCCACTGGATTTCGCCGAGCAGGGCAAGGAGCTGAGCACCGAGCAGTGGTTCAAGGTAATGGCCGAAGCCCGCGAGATGGGTGCCGCGCAGATCGGCTTCTCCGGCGGCGAGCCGCTGGTGCGCCAGGACCTTGCCGAACTGATCGCTGAAGCTCGGCGCCTGGGCTACTACACCAACCTGATCACCTCCGGCATCGGCCTGACCGAACAGAAGATCGCCGCCTTCAAACAGGCCGGGCTGGACCATATCCAGATCAGCTTCCAGGCCAGCGACGAGCAGGTAAACAACCTCCTGGCCGGCTCGAAAAAGGCCTTCGCGCAGAAGCTGGAGATGGCCCGGGCGGTGAAGGCCCACGGCTACCCGATGGTGCTCAACTTCGTCACCCATCGGCACAACATCGACCGGATCGACCGCATCATCGAGCTGTGCATCGCCCTTGAGGCCGACTTCGTGGAGCTGGCCACCTGCCAGTTCTACGGCTGGGCGCACCTCAACCGCCTTGGCCTGCTGCCGACCCGCGCCCAGCTGGAACGGGCCGAGCGCATCACCAATGAGTACCGCGACAAGCTCAAGGCCGAAGGCAGCCCGTGCAAGCTGATCTTCGTCACCCCCGACTACTACGAAGAGCGCCCCAAGGCCTGCATGAATGGCTGGGGCAGCCTGTTCCTGACCATTACCCCGGACGGCACCGCCCTGCCCTGCCATGGCGCGCGCCAGCTGCCGGTGCAGTTCCCCAATGTGCGCGACCATGACCTGCGCCACATCTGGTACGACTCGTTCGGCTTCAACCGCTTCCGAGGCAATGACTGGATGCCCGAGCCGTGCCGCTCGTGCGACGAAAAGGAAAAGGACTTCGGCGGCTGCCGCTGCCAGGCCTTCATGCTCACCGGCGATGCCAGCAAGGCCGACCCGGTGTGCGCCAAGTCACCGGACCACGGCATCATCCTCAAGGCCCGCGAGGAAGCCGAGCACGCCACGTTGGAGATTGAACAGATGACCTTTCGCAACGAGCGCAACTCCCATGTCATTGCCCGCGGCTGAGTTCAGCGCCACCCAGGCCGTGGCCGCCGGGACCGATTTCGCCGAGCTGAAGGTCGGCGAACAGGGTGTGTTCTGGAACGAGTTCCGGCCCGCCGATGGCGCCTGCCGCATCTGGCATTGGCTCGACCACCAGGCTCGCTGCCTGACCCCGGACGGCTACAGTGTGCGCAGCCGGGTCTATGAATACGGCGGCGGCAGCTTTTGCCTCGGTGGCGACGGGCTGGTGTTCGTCAACGAACAGGACCAGCAGGTCTACACCCAGGGTTTCGACGGCAGCCCCCCGCGTCCGCTCAGCCACGCCGGCGATTGTCGCTACGGCGATGTCCAGTGGCATGCCGGCCAGGTGCTGGCCGTCGAGGAACGCCATGCCCAACAGGTCGAGCATCGCCTGGTCAGCCTCGCGGCGGGTCATCGGGAAGTCCTGGCCGAAGGCGCCGACTTCTACGCCTCGCCAACGCTGAGCCAAGATGGCTGCCGCCTGGCCTGGATCGAATGGGACCGCCCGGCGCAACCCTGGACCGTTACCCGGCTGATGTGTCGCGAGCGCGCCCCGTCCGGTGCCTGGGGAACGGCACGCTGCATCGCCGCGCAGGACGAATCGTTGCAGCAGCCGCGCTTCGACGAGCAGGGCCGCTTGCACTGCCTGTCCGACCGCGAGGGTTTCTGGCAGCCTTGGGGCGAACTCGACGGGGGCTGGCAACGCCTCCCCGCAGCGGCCGCCGATCATGCCACCGCGCCCTGGCAACTGGGCGCCAGCACCTGGCTGGCCCTCGGCCCCACCAGCTACCTGGCCAGCTGGTTCGAGAACGGCTTCGGGCAACTGGGGTTGCGCCGTGACACTGGCGAAGTGGAGCGTTATGCCAGTGCTTACACACGGTTCCGTAGCCTGGCCTTGGACAACGAGCGCATCTATGCAGTGGCCGCCTCGCCGATCAGCCCACCGGCGGTGATCGCCATCGACCGGCGCAGCCACGAAGTCGAAGTACTGGCAGGCGGCGCCGAGGTGCTGCCGGTGGAATACATCAGCCGCCCGCAGCCGATCCACTATGCCAGTGGCGATGGCTCGGCCCACGGTTTCTTCTATCCGGCCATGCAAGGTACGGCCGGCCTCCCCCCACTGGTTGTGTTCATCCATGGCGGCCCGACCTCGGCCTGCTACCCGGTGCTCGACCCGCGCATCCAGTACTGGACCCAACGCGGCTTCGCCGTGGCCGACCTCAACTACCGAGGCAGCAGCGGCTACGGTCGCGCCTACCGCCAGGCGCTGCACCTGCGTTGGGGCGAATGCGACGTCGAGGACGCTTGCGCTGCGGTCAGGCATCTTGCCGAGCAGGGCTTGATCGACCCGGCCCAGGCCTTCATCCGCGGTGGCAGCGCCGGCGGCTACACCACCCTATGCGCCTTGGCCTTCCAGGATGTGTTCCGTGGCGGCGCCAGCCTGTACGGCGTCAGCGACCCCGAGGCGCTGGGCCGGGCCACCCACAAGTTCGAAGGCGACTACCTGGACTGGCTGATCGGCGACCCGCAGCGCGATGCCGAACGGTATCGCCAGCGCACACCATTGCTGCACGCCGGGCGGATCAAGGTACCGGTGATTTTCTTCCAGGGTGAGCTGGATGCGGTAGTGGTACCTGAGCAGACACGCTTGATGCTCGAGGCCCTACAGGCCAATGGAATCCAAGCCGAGGGGCATTTTTATGCGGGCGAGCGGCATGGGTTCCGCCAGGCGGCGAATTTGGCGCATGCGCTCGACTCAGAGTGGAAGTTCTACTGCCGGCTGCTTGGCCGGTAGGGCAAAACATAGCTTCAGGCTTCAACTGCAACGGCGTGGGAGCGGCGGTGCGCCGATCCCACGCTGATCATGCTTGCAGCGCGGTCTATGCACTCAGCGCTTGGCAATGATGTACACCGCGTGCACGATCCCGGGGATGTAACCCAGCAAGGTCAGCAGGATGTTCAGCCAAAACGCGCCACCGAACCCTACCTGGAGGAAAACGCCCAGCGGCGGCAGGAGGATGGCGATGATGATGCGGATGAAGTCCATGCGGTGTGCTCCTTGAAGGTGTATCAACACAGACTAGCCGTACCTGCCGGAGGTTCCACCGGACAAAAAAACGCCCCTGGCCATGTATTTCAGACCAGAGGCGATGCGCAGGAACGCGAGACGGTTCGTTGAAATTCTGTACGTCGGCTGCCGGGTCAGGCCGGCACTTCACGGCGATTGTGCTGCTGGGCATGCAGTCGGGTGAACGCCCGGGCCAGGCGCAAGAGCATCTCGTCGATGTTGCCCTTGCTCACGGTCAATGCCGGCGAGAAGCGCACCACGTCGGCCTGTGGCGCATTGAGCAGCAAGCCCTCCTGCAATGCAGCCTCGACCAGTTGCGCCGCGGCGCCCTCGCGCAGTTGCAACCCCCACAGCAGCCCCTGACCGCGCACCTCGCCCTGGCCATAGCGACCAGCCAGGCGGCTGAGGCCATCGCGCAGGTGACGACCACTGTCCATCACCTGCTCGAAGAACCCCGTATCCAGCACGGCCTGCAGCACAGCCAGCCCGGCAGCGCTCATCAGTGCGTTGCCATGGTGGCTGCCTTCCAGTTCGCCCGGCTCGGCGCAGCAGGCACGCCCACGGGCCAGCAGCGCCGCCAACGGCACACCGCCGCCCAGGCCTTTGCCGAGGGTGATGATGTCGGCCCGCACCCCGTAGGTTTCTTCTGCCAGCAGGGCGCCGCAACGTCCTACACCGGTCTGCACCTCATCGAGGATCAGCAGGATGCCCAGCTCACGACACAACTGCTCGACACCCTGGAGGTACTCGCGGGTGGCCGGAATCACGCCGGCTTCGCCCTGGATCGGCTCAAGCATGATTGCCACGGTGCGCGAGTCGACCGCCGCATGCAGCGCCGCCAGGTCGTTGAACGGCACCTTGCTGAAGCCCGGCAAGCCGGGCTCGCAACGATTGCATGGCAGCGGGTCGGAAGCCGACAACGCCCCGAGCGTGCGCCCATGGCAGCCGTGGCTGGCGGTAATGATGTGATAGGCGCCGTTGCGGTGCAGTTGGCCCCATTTGCGCGCCAGCTTGATCGCACCCTCGCAGGCCTCGGCGCCACTGTTGAGCAGGTAGGCCTGATCACTGCCAGTGCGCTGGCACAGCAGCTCGACCAGGTTCAGCAGGCCGCGGCTGTGGTAGCCCGCGCCGGGATTGACCAACGCCTGGGCCTGGTCGCCCAGGGCCTTGACCAGCACGCTCGGGCTGTGACCCAGGCTGTTCACCGCACAACCCTGGGTGAAGTCCAGGTAGGCGTGCCCTTCGTCATCCCACAACCACGATCCCTGACCGCGCACGAACACGTGCGGCGCACGTTCGATGCTGGGCATCAGCCGCTCGCGGGAGCACTGCGCGGCGGCCGGCACGCTCACCAAGGCACGCTTGGGCTCGGCGACGGCGGGTGCCGAACGGCGCAGGTTGAACAGGTTCATCGGGACTCCGGCCAATCACGGTGGTGGGCGGTCAAGGTTCCGGTCTGGCGCCGGAATTGAATATTCTGCCTTGCCTATCAAAAGTGTTTTTCACCTGGGGTAACAATCGCCGGGATGAGCGCTGTAACCCGTTGGAATACGGCGATAGACTAGGCGTCTGGTCGATTCGCGGCCATTTCGTTTTCTCAGCTTTTTCGATAAGTATCACTTATGGATTTTCGCCAACTGCGCTACTTCGTCGCGGTCTATGAAGAAGGCCATGTGGGCCGCGCCGCCGAACGCCTGTCGCTGTCCCAGCCAGCGCTGTCGCAGCAGATTCGCCAGCTGGAGCACAGCCTCGACCTGAGCCTGTTCGAACGCAGCAACAAACGCCTGCTGCCCACACTCGCCGCGCATACCCTGTACAACCACGCCGTGCCCTTGCTCGATGGCCTGCAACGGGCCCACGAGGCCATGGGCAATTTCAAGGGCCAGTCGCTGCGCACCCTGGCCATCGGTGTGCTGCAGACCGTACGGCCAAGTCTGGTACCGCAACTCCTGGAGCGGGTGCGCAAAGCCCAACCGCACCTGGTGGTACAGATCTATGAACTGTCGGGGTCGGAGATCGAACGGCGCCTGCTCAACGGTAGCCTGGACATCGGCATCAGCTACCTGCCACCACGCCAGCCGGGGCTGCACGGCTTGCTGCTGTACGAAGATGAACTGCAGTTGGTCATCCCCCGTACCCACCCCTTGAAAGACTTCAAGAAGGTCTCGATCCGTCAGGCGGCCGAGTTGCCGATGTTGATGCTTGGCGAGGAGTTCCAGATCCGCCAGATCTGGAAGGCGCAGCTGGCCAGCCAAGGGCGCAGGCCGCAGGTGCAGGCCGAGATGAACAACATGGCGGGGATCCTCGACAGCCTGGCGCACACGGCGCTAGTGACCATCCTGCCGGGCCGGGCCAAGGATGCCGCACAGGACGACCAGGAGCTGCTGTGGAAGCCCCTCAGCGAGCCACGTATACCGTTGAAGGTAGGCCTGGTGTTTCGTGACGCGCAACGTCAACAGGCCTCGGTCGAGCTGCTGCGTAGCTTGCTGGAGGAAGAGGCCGAGCCACGCCAGCTGGGTGTTTCGCCGCTGGACGTGCTTGGCTGAAACACGCGCACAAAGAAAACCCCGCCTAAGCGGGGTTTTCCAGACTGTTTCCCTTCGACATCCTTATCACCCCGCCATCCTGGCAGGAAATCCTTCTTGTCCCTGTTCTATCTTTTCGCGCTTCCTGCGCAACTTCCTTGTAAGGCGTCCTGCTCTGTCCATTGCGCATCCTGCGCTACGTCCATGTAAGAAAGAGTAACCGTGGATCCAATCGTAGGAAAGAGGCGAAACGTCACCACGTCGTGTAAGCCAAAGCTTACAAAAGAGGTCCATTCACAAACATGCGCCGCCGACCAAACAAAAAGGCCGCCCTCGCAGCCGAAATTGCATCCGGTGCGGGGGCGGCCTCATGCCGCAAATGGGCTGCCAGGCAGCCCGGCGGGGTCAGAACTGCGCGGCGTCCAGCAGGTACAGCGACTCGCTACCTGCCCTCACCGACGCCGCCAGCGAATGGACTCGAGGCAGCAGGCGGGCAAAGTAGAACCGTGCCGTGCCCAGCTTGGCGCCATAGAAATCAGCATCCCCTTCGCCGGCCTTGGCGGCGCGCGCCATCAGTGCCCACATGTAGGCATAGGCGACATAACCGAATGCGTGCAGGTACTCGACCGAAGCCGCGCCGATCTCATTGGGGTTGCCCTTGGCCTGATCCAGCACCCAGTTGGTCAGCTCGTCGAGCTGGTCGAGGGAGGCTGCCAAGGGCTTGGTGAACTCGCCAAGATCAGCAGCATTGGCGGCGATGAACTGGCGGATCTCGTCGGCGAACAGCTTGTAATAGGCGCCACCACTGGCCACCACCTTGCGGCCGACCAGATCCAGTGCCTGGATGCCGTTGGTGCCTTCATAGATCTGGGTGATGCGCACATCGCGCACCAGTTGCTCCTGGCCCCATTCGCGGATGTAGCCATGCCCGCCGAAGACCTGCTGGCCATGCACGGTGCACTCCAGGCCCAGGTCGGTGAGGAAGGCCTTGGCCACCGGGGTCAGCAACGCCACCAATTCCTCGCTGCGCTTGCGGGTCGCGGCGTCTTCGCTGTACTTGGTGCTGTCGAGCTGCATCGCCACATAGGTGGAGAACGCCCGGCCGCCTTCGGTCAGCGCCTTCATGGTCAGCAACATGCGCCGCACGTCCGGGTGGACGATGATCGGGTCAGCCACCTTGTCCTTGGCCTGCGGACCGGTCGGGGCGCGGCTCTGCAGACGGTCACGGGCGTATTCCACGGCATTCTGGTAGGAACGCTCGGCCGAGGCCAGGCCCTGGATGCCGACACCCAGGCGCTCGTAGTTCATCATGGTGAACATGGCCGCCAGGCCCTTGTTCGGCTCGCCGACGATATAGCCGACCGCTTCGTCGAAGTTCATCACGCAGGTGGCCGAGCCCTGGATGCCCATCTTGTGCTCGATCGAGCCGCAAGTGGCCGGGTTGCGCGCGCCGAGGCTGCCATCTTCGTTGACCAGGAACTTGGGTACCAGGAACAGCGAGATGCCTTTCGGGCCTGCCGGTGCATCCGGCAGCTTGGCCAGTACCAGATGGATGATGTTCTCGGTGAGATCGTGCTCGCCGCCGGTGATGAAGATCTTGGTGCCGCTGACCTTGTAGCTGCCATCAGCCTGGGGCTCGGCCTTGGTGCGGATGATACCCAGGTCGGTACCGGCGTGGGGCTCGGTGAGGCACATGGAGCCGGCCCAGACACCCGAGTACATGTTCGGCAGGTACTTTTCCTTGAGCGCTTCACTGGCGTGGGCGTTGATCGACAGGCAGGCGCCGGCGGTCAGCATCGGGTACAGGCCGAAGGCCAGGCTCGAGGCATTGACCATTTCCTCGACCTGGGCCGAGACGACCTTGGGCATGCCCATGCCACCGAAGAGCGGATCTCCGCCAACGCCGACCCAGCCCCCTTCGGCATAAGTGTTGTATGCCTCGATGAAGCCCTCCGGGGTGCGCACCGAGCCGTTGTCCCAGTGGCAACCCTCTTCATCGGCGGCGCGGCTCAGCGGCGCGATGGTCTTGCCGGTGACCTTGCCGGCCTCCTCCAGCACGGCCATCGCCGTGTCGGCATCGACCGCCTCGGCAAGGCCGGGCAGCTGCGACCAGAGCGTGGCCACGTCGAAGACTTCATTGAGGACGAAGCGCATATCGCGCAGGGGCGCTTTATATTCAGCCATGACAACCTCTCGCTATAAGGGTCGGGGCGGCCCGTGAGGGCCGCGGCACTGGGATGAACGCAGTGTAACCGAACAACTTTTACGAGACATAGGGTCATCATGCGACCGAATAGTCAGGCATAGTCACGCCCTAACTCGCCATGCGCACGGCCCCACGCCGCGACTGCTGACCGAACGTCATGACGCAGTTACGCCCCGCGCCCTTGGCGCTGTACAGCGCCTGGTCGGCGGACTTGAGCACTTCCTCGGGGTTGCGGTGCTCGATCTGGCGCTCGGCGACGCCGATGCTGATAGTTACCGATACCGTGGTGTTTGCTCCTCCGCCACGGCGCTGGCGACCGGTGGAGTCATCCTGCGGGCGGCTGTTCTGGTCGCGCAACTGGATCGCATAGTTGGCGATCATCTCGCGCACCGCCTCCAGGTGCGGCAGGCATTCTTCGGCGGTCTTGCCGGCGAACACCAGGGCGAATTCCTCGCCACCGTAACGGTAGGCGCGGCCGCCCCCGGTCACCTTGGACAAGCGGCTGGCGACCAGGCGCAACACCTGGTCGCCGACATCGTGACCATGGGTGTCGTTGAATTTCTTGAAGTGGTCAACGTCGGTCATGGCAATCACATAGTTGCGCCCCAGGCGCTGCATGCGCTCGTTCAGGGCGCGCCGCCCCGGCAGGCCGGTCAGCTCGTCGCGGAAGGCCATCTGGTAGGCCTCGTGGGATACCGCGGCGGCGATCATCAGCATCACCTGGCTGCACATGATGTTCAGGGTGAACGGCAGGATGAAGGTCTTGGGCAGCATCCAGAAGATGCCGATAAGGCCAATGATCTGCGCGGCATGCAACGGCCTGGGCTCACGCAGGTACTGCACCACCAGCAGGATGAACACCGCCAGGAACAGCGGATAGGCCAACTGGATGAGGCTCATCCACTGGCCATGCAGCGAGGGCCAGCGGATCTCGGCCAACCAGCCCAGCAGGGCCTCTGGGAAGCTCTGCTCCAGGGCCACCGCCACGCTGCTCACGGCGAACAGCACGGCGAAGCGGGCCAGCAGGTCCTGGGCCAGGTGCGTGCGTTCCTGCCACGCACCGTACAGGCCGAACAGCGCGGGTAGCAGCAGACAGACCAGGTGGAAGATCACCGCGGCATCCTCGCGGACCCGGCCATTGTCGCGATAGAAGTCGGTCTGGGTATCGAGCAGGAAATAGGCGATGTAGACCGTGACCATCAGGAACAGCTCGCGCTGGCGGCGGTATACGGCGCAGTAGGCGCCACCCAGCAAAAGCACCAAGGTGGGTAGAACGTTGAACAGCGATGTGAAGAAGACGCTGAGGTCCCTTACATAGGCTGCCGCAAGCCCTGCCAGCAACAGAATCAGCGAAGGCAGGAAGTGGCTCGCGCGTACAGCGGATAGACGAAACAAGGGTAATCTCCGACCCGGCAGATCAATAATGGCATTGTGCCCCTACTTCATCGGCAGTGCACATGAATAGATGAATACAGATGCCCGCTTTAACGGCAGATCAGGGGCGAAGCTTGAGACTTTCTCGTTACTGGATGCGACACCCGGTAGGATTATTCCTGTTTGTTTACACAAGGCCGCTCCTGCAAGGGCAGGCGTAGACAGCAAAAAAGAAGCAAAAAAAACCGCCTACCGGTAACGGCAGGCGGTTTTCTTAAAACCGGCGAGCTTAGATGGACAGACCGAAGTCTTCTTCCTTCATCGCCATGAGGTTGTCGGCGCCAGACAGAATCGCCGCCACGTGGCTGCGGGTACGCGGCAGGATGCGCTGGAAGTAGAAGCGCGCAGTCTGCAGCTTGGCGGTGTAGAACGCCTCTTCGCTGGTGCCGGCCGCCAGTTTCTCGGCTGCCAGGCGGGCGATGTCGGCCCAGAAGTAGGCCAGGCACGCATAGCCGGAGTACATCAGGTAGTCCACCGAAGCGGCACCCACTTCCTCGCGGTCCTTCATCGCGGCCATGCCGATCTTCATGGTCAGCTCGCCCCACTCCTTGTTGATCGCGGCCAGTGGCTCGACGAACTCCTTGGTGGCGGCGTTGCCTTCCTGGGATTGGCAGAACTTGTGAACGATCTTGGTGAAGCCCTTGAGCGCCTCGCCCTGGGTCATCAGCACCTTGCGGCCGAGCAGGTCGAGCGCCTGGATGCCGGTGGTGCCTTCGTACAGCATGGAAATACGGCTGTCGCGTACGTTCTGCTCCATGCCCCACTCGGCGATGAAGCCGTGGCCGCCGTAGATCTGCACACCGTGGTTGGCAGACTCGAAACCGACTTCGGTCATGAACGCCTTGGCAATCGGGGTCAGGAAGGCCAGCAGCGCGTCGGCCTTCTTGCGCTCGTCCTCGTCCTGGCTGTACTTGACGATGTCCACCTGCTTGGCGGTGAAGTAGACCATGGCGCGGTTGCCTTCGGCGAAGGCCTTCATGGTCAGCAGCATGCGGCGCACGTCCGGGTGGACGATAATCGGGTCAGCGGCTTTTTCCGGTGCTTTCGGGCCGGTCAGCGAGCGCATCTGCAGGCGATCGCGGGCATATTTCAGGCCGCCCTGGAATGCCACTTCGGCGTGGGCCAGGCCTTGCAGCGCGGTACCCAGGCGAGCAGTGTTCATGAAGGTGAACATGCAGTTCAGGCCCTTGTTGGCGGGGCCGATCAGGTAGCCGGTGGCGCTATCGAAGTTCATCACGCAGGTGGCGTTGCCGTGGATGCCCATCTTGTGCTCGAGCGAGCCGCAGCTCACGCCGTTGCGCTCGCCCGCGCCGCCTTCGGCGTTGGGCAGGAACTTCGGCACGATGAACAGCGAGATGCCCTTGGTGCCGGCCGGTGCGTCGGGCAGGCGGGCCAGGACGATGTGCACGATGTTGTCGGCCATGTCGTGCTCACCGGCCGAGATGAAGATCTTGGTGCCGGACACTTTGTAGCTGCCGTCGGCCTGAGGTTCGGCCTTGGTGCGCAACATGCCCAAGTCGGTGCCGCAGTGCGGTTCGGTCAGGCACATGGTGCCGGTCCATTCGCCGGACACCAGTTTGGTCAGGTAGGTCTCCTGCTGCTCGGGGGTACCGTGCTCGGAGATGGTGTTCATCGCGCCATGGGACAGGCCTGGGTACATGCCCCACGACCAGTTCGACTCACCGACCATTTCGCTCAGGGCCAGGCCCAGCGACTCAGGCAGGCCCTGGCCGCCGTGCTCGGCGTCGTGGGCCAGGCTCGGCCAGCCGCCTTCGACGAACTGCTGGTAGGCTTCCTTGAAGCCGGTCGGGGTCTTCACGCCGGCCTCGCTCCAGGTGCAGCCTTCCAGGTCGCCGACGCGGTTCAGCGGGGCCAGTACCTCTTCACAGAACTTCGCGCCTTCCTGCAGGATCGCGTCGACCATGTCGGGCGTGGCGTCCTGGCAGCCCGGCAGGCTCTGATAATGCGCCTCATAGCCGAGCAGTTCGTCGCGGACGAAGCGGATATCACGCAAGGGGGCTTTGTAATCAGGCATTGCGATGAACCTCTGTGATGAGTTCGGTAGGGAGACCGCGGGTACCGACCAGCTCTTGGCGGCTTTCGGTCAAACAGTTGTTTGAAACTTACGTTTAGGAGGCCTCGCTGTCAAGGTGGGCTAACAATGGCATTTATGCCGCCGAATATGATGATTCAGCCAAGCACCCTCAAACGCATCGCGGGGCAAGCCTGCTCCCACGAATGGAAGCGGGCTTGCCCCGCGAAGTAAGCGAATGGGGTTCAGCGAGTCAGGCGTAGGTGTCGATGAACCGACCGAGCATTTCATCGGAAGCCTTGGCGACTTTGGCACCCAGTTCGACTTCGTGCTTGCCCAGGGCCAGTTGCACGGTGCTGGTGGCCAGATCCATCTGCTGGCTGCGGTCAACGCCGCGCAGGCGCTCGGCCTGGTAGTCGGTGGACTTCCCGCTGGTGCCACGCTCGACGGCGCCGCTGGCGATCTGCTGGGCGGCCTGGTCGACACGGTTCTGGCCGTTCTGGATGGCACCCAGGCCCGCGTAGTAGGCGGAGCTCGCATTGATTTCCATGTCAGGACTCCATGACGCTGGATGATGAACAGGCCTTATTAAAGCAGCAGAACGGGAAAAAGGCCCGTTGAAATCCCTAATAGCCTTGTGCCAGCCGATAGACAGGAGACCTAATCCAACAGGTCCAGATGCAAATGCTCGGCCACCGCAGCCGCGCCCGCCACCTTCAACCAGGGCACGCGCCCCAGGCATGGTGCGGGCAGCCGCTCGGCCAGGCTCGACAGGTTCTCCTCCAGACGCGATGTCCGCGGATCGACGATGTTCGCCACCCAACCGGCCAGTTGCAGGCCATCGCGGGCGATGGCCTCGGCGCTGAGCAAGGCGTGGTTGATGCACCCCAATCGCACCCCTACCACCAGGATCACCGGTAGTTTCAGGGCAATGGCCAGGTCTGACAGGTTCGCATGGTCGGACAACGGCACCCGCCAGCCGCCAGCCCCTTCGATCAAGGTGAAGTCGGCGTGCTGCGCCAGCACCTGCTGCATCGCATCACGCAGCACCGGTACGCTCAACACCACCCCCGCCTCGTGCGCCGCCACGTGTGGAGCGATGGCCGGCTCGAAAGCGAAAGGGTTGACCGATTCATAGGGCAGTTTGACCGAGCTTTCGTCAATCAATGCCAGGGCATCGCTGTTGCGCAACCCTCTGGGCGTCACCATGCAGCCGGATGCCACCGGCTTGGCCGCCAACGTGCTCAGCCCCGACTGCATCGCCGCATGCAGCAGACCCGCGGCGATGGTGGTCTTGCCGACATCGGTGTCGGTGCCGGCAATGAAATAGGCCTGGCTCATGTCACTGCTCCCCGGCCAGCGGTTTGCGCAAGACGCCATACACCACCTGATAGGTGGCAGGCAGCCCCTGAGGCTGGCGGAACTGTTCATAGGCCTGCAACAGGCCCTGCATCCGCGCACGTCCGGTCAACCCCGATGGGCGCCCCGGATTGAGGTTGTGCGCACCCAGTGCCTTGAGCTCGTGGGTCAGGCTGCGCACGTCGGGGTAATGCAGTACATGGGGACGTCGCTCCAGGCCGATCAGCTCCAGACCGCTTTCCCCGCATAGACGCTGGTAATCCTCGAAACGCCGGAAGCGATTGACGTGCACCATGCCATCGACGGCTTGCCAGCTGGCACGCAACTCATCAAGGGTGCCCACGCACAAGCTGCTGAATGCCAGCACCCCGCCTGGGCGCAGCACCCGCCGCGCCTCACCCAGCACGCTGGCGAACTGGCCGCACCACTGCACCGCCAGGCTGCTGAACAGCAGATCGACACTGCCATCGCGCAACGGCAGACGCTCGGCGTCACCCGTCACATGGTGCCGGGCGCCGCCTTGCTCACGGGCATGGCGCAACATGCCCTCGGCAATGTCCACCGCCATACCGTCGGCATCGCTGAAGCGCTCGGCCAGGACCCGGCTGAAATGGCCGGTGCCACTGCCCATGTCCAGCCAGCGCGCTGGGACGAGCCCTGCGGGCAGTTTCTCCAACAGCGCCATGCCTACTGCGCGCTGCAAGGCCGCGACACTGTCATAGCTGGCCGCAGCGCGGGAAAACGAAGCCGCCACCTGGCGCTTGTCCGGCAGGGCACCGGGCAAGGTGGGCTGGGAAAGATCAGTCATCGCCACTCTCATGCAGGAAACTCTTGATGCCCGCCGCCAGCTCCTGCGGGTACTCCAGCAGGAAGGCGTGGGAACTGTCTTCGACCAGGCCGACTTCCACGTCGGGCAACAGGTCGCTCAGGGCCTTGGCAGCCTCCACCGGCACCAGCGCATCACTGCCGGCGAACAGGTGCAGCTGCGGGCCGCCGTATTGCTCCAGGGCAGCGCGTGTATCAAGGCTGGCCAGCACCTCCAGCCCGGTGGCCAGGTACAGCGGATCGGTGTCGGGCACGCCGACGCCCAGTTGGCGCAGCAAGGTGCGCGGTTGCTGCGCGCCATCGCTGCACAAGGTGCGAAAGCGCTTGAGGGTCACCTGGGTATGGCTGCGGCAGCCATCGAGGAAGGTACCGAAGGTATCCGGTGCCATCCCGTGCGGCCAATCCGGCCGAGCGACAAAGCTGGGGTTGCTCGCCAGCGTGAGCAAGCCGCAGCAATGATCGCCGCGCTTGTGGGCCAGGGCGCTGGCGAGCATGCCACCCAGCGACCAGCCGCCCAGCCACACGTCGCTGGGCAGCTTGCGGTCGAGGTAGTCGACCCAGGTCAGCGGGTCGCTGTCGGCCAGGTCCGGCAACGGCATCAGTTCGACCTGCAGGCGCGGGTCCTGGGCACGCAGGCTGGCGGCCAGCGGCTCCAGTGAGGCGGTGCCCAGCCCCCAGCCGGGCAGAAGGATCATTCGGTTACGCATCGGCGGACTCCAGCTGTGGATAACACTCGGCCAATGCATTCAACAATAGCTGCACCTGTGCCTCACTGTGGGCGGCGCTCAGGGTCACCCGCAGACGGGCGCTGCCAGCGGGTACGGTGGGTGGGCGAATCGCCGTGACCAGCAGACCGCGTTCATGCAACAAGCGGGACAATGCCAGCGCCCGCCCCGCATCGCCGATAAGGATCGGCTGGATCGCGGTGTGGCTGTCCATCAGGGTCAGGCCGATCTGCTCGGCGCCTGTGCGGAACTGCTGGATCAGCGCGGCCAGGTGCTCGCGCCGCCAGCGCTCCCGACGCAGCAGCTCCAGCGCCTTGAGTGTGGCGCACGCCAATGCCGGTGGCTGGCTGGTGGTGTAGATGTAGGGCCGGGCGAACTGCACCAGCGCCTCGATCAGATCCTCACTGCCGGCAACGAAGGCGCCGGCGGTACCACAGGCCTTGCCCAGCGTGCCGATCAGCACCGGCACGTCATCGACACCCAGGCCGAAATGCTCGACCAGGCCGCCGCCGTTGGCGCCCAAGGTACCAAAGCCATGGGCATCGTCGACCATCAGCCATGCCCCACGGCCGCAGGCGACCTTGGCCAGGGCCGGCAGGTCAGCGCAATCGCCATCCATGCTGAACACGCCATCGGTGACCACCAGGGTATTGCCGGTGGCTTTCTCCAGGCGACTGGCCAGGCTGGCCGGGTCGTTGTGCAGGTAGCGGCTGAAGCGGGCGCCACTGAGCAGCCCGCCGTCGAGCAGGGAAGCGTGGTTGAGGCGGTCCTGCAAGACTGTGTCGCCCTGCCCCACCAGCGCGGTGATGGCCCCGAGGTTGGCCATGTAGCCAGTGGAAAACAGCAACGCGCGAGGGCGCCCGGTCAACTCGGCCAGTGCTTCTTCAACGTCATGGTGCGGCGTGCTGTGGCCGATCACCAGGTGCGAGGCGCCACCGCCGACACCCCAGCGCTCGGCGCCATCGCGCCAGGCCTTGATCACCTCGGGGTGATTGGCCAGGCCCAGGTAGTCATTGCTGCAGAAGGCCAGCAGCGGCTGGCCATCGACCACCACCTGCGGCACTTGCGGGCTGTCCAGCAGCGGCCGTTGCCGATAGAGGTCCGCGGCACGCCGTTCGGCCAGCCGCGCGGCGAGATCGAAGGCCATGCTCAGGCCGAGGCTGCGTCGTAGAACAGCTCGGTGCTGCGCTGCTCGACCAGCGCCTGTTCGATGGCGGCCTGGTGCACTTCGTCGGCGTGCTCTTCACGGGCTTCCGGCTGGATACCCAGGCGGGCGAACAGCTGCATGTCCTTGTCGGCCTGCGGGTTGGCCGTGGTCAGCAGCTTCTCGCCGTAGAAGATCGAGTTGGCCCCGGCCATGAACGCCAGGGCCTGCATCTGCTCGTTCATCTGCTCACGGCCGGCCGACAGGCGCACGTGGGACTTGGGCATGAGGATCCGGGCCACGGCCAGCATGCGGATGAAGTCGAACGGATCGACGTCTTCCTCATCGGCCAGCGGCGTGCCGGCAACCTTGACCAGCATGTTGATCGGCACCGACTCCGGGTGCTCGGGGAGGTTGGCCAGCTGGATCAACAGGCCGGCGCGGTCGTCCAGCGACTCGCCCATGCCAAGGATGCCCCCGGAGCAGATCTTCATGCCCGCGTCACGCACATAGGCCAGGGTCTGCAGGCGTTCGCTGTAGGTACGGGTGGTGATGATGCTGCCGTAGAACTCCGGCGAGGTGTCGAGGTTGTGGTTGTAGTAGTCCAGGCCGGCTTGGGCCAAGGCCTGGGTCTGCTCCTGGTCGAGCTTGCCGAGGGTCATGCAGGTTTCCAGGCCCATGGCTTTGACCCCTTTGACCATCTCCAGCACGTAGGGCATGTCCTTGGCCGAGGGATGCTTCCACGCCGCGCCCATGCAGAAGCGGGTCGAGCCGATGGCCTTGGCCCGGGCGGCCTCCTCCAGCACCTTCTGCACTTCCATCAGCTTCTGTTTTTCCAGCCCGGTGTTGTAGTGGCCGGACTGCGGACAATATTTGCAATCTTCCGGACAGGCGCCGGTCTTGATCGACAGCAGCGTGGAAACCTGCACGCGGTTGGGGTCGAAATGTGCACGGTGAACGGTCTGGGCCTGGAACAGCAGGTCATTGAACGGCTGCTGGAACAGTGCCTTGACCTCGGCCAGGGACCAGTCGTGACGGGTTGTTGCAATTGCGCTGGCGCTCATCGGCGTTTCCTTATCTATGGTCTGACTGACGCCGGGACAGGGAAACCCACCAGCGCATCACGGATAGCTCGCATAGTCACGGAAGGCCCCATGAACTGTCAACCAATCAAGAACACGCTGGTTTACATCTGTACAAATATCGAACAATCCTGTTTGCTTTGCGATGAGCTCGCGGGGCAGCCCTACCCACTGTGCGTCGCCTGCGAGCAGGCGCTGCCCTGGCTGCAGGAGCAATGCCGCCGTTGCGCGCTGCCCCTGGCCCTGGACGACCTTCTCTGCGGCAGTTGCAGCCGCCGCCCACCGGCATTCAAACGGGTGATCGCGCCCTGGCATTACGGCTTTCCCATCGACACCCTGATAAGCCGCTTCAAGCACAACAGCCAGTGGCCCCTGGGGCGGTTGCTCGCCCAACTGCTCGGCCAGAACCTGAGCCACCACTATCACGAGGGCTTGCCGCGGCCGGATCGCTTGTTGCCCGTTCCCCTGGCCGGGCGTCGACTGCGCCAGCGCGGCTTCAACCAGGCGGCGATGCTCGCCCGCTGGCTCGCCAGGCAATTGCGCCTGCCCTGCGACGAGCACCTGCTCCAGCGGGTGCGCGATACACCGGCGCAACAGGCGCTCGGTGCCAAGGCCCGGCAACGCAATCTGCGCCAGGCCTTCGCCCTCACCCCGGGCAGTGAACTGGAGGGCCTGCACCTGGCGCTGGTCGACGACGTGCTGACCACCGGGGCGACCGCGCAGACCATCGCCCGATTGCTGCGCAAGGCCGGTGCCCAGCGGGTGGATATCTACTGCCTGGCGCGCACACCGCGCCCGGGCCAGGCTTGACTTGACCCGGCGACGGCGGCAACGTCGCGGAACCTTCACCACGCCTGATGCCCCCTCATGTCCCTGCCCGCCTTGCTCACCCAGCACATCGCCCGCCGCCCACAGCGCATCGCCCTGTTGCAACATGTCGCCGAGCAGGGGTCCATCACCCGCGCCGCCAAGGCCGCGGGGATCAGCTACAAGGCTGCCTGGGATGCCATCGACGAACTCAACAACCTGGCGGCGCAGCCCCTGGTGGAACGCAGCACCGGGGGCCGGGGCGGTGGTGGCGCCCGGCTGTCCGCCGAAGGCGAACGGGTACTGTGCCTGTACCAGCGCCTGCAGGCATTGCAGGCAGAGATCCTGGAGTCCGCCGAGGACAGCAGCGACTTCGCCCTACTTGGCCGGCTGATGCTGCGCACCAGTGCGCGCAACCAGTTGCAGGGACGCATCAGCGGGCTGCGCCGCGAAGGCCGGCATGACCGTATCAGCCTGGACCTGGGCGGCGGCCTGGAGATCGAGGCCTTGATCACTCGGGGCAGTACCGAACGCCTGGAACTGGCACTTGGGGGCACGGTGGTGGCGCTGCTGAAGGCGGGGTGGGTGCAGTTGCTGGGGCCGGACGAGCTGGCGGAGCAAGGCAGCAATTGCCTGAAGGCCAAGGTCGAGGAGCTTGTCGGTGAGCAGGACGGTCCAGTCGAGGTGCGCCTGGCACTGGGTAACGGGCAGACTTTGTGCGCTTTCGCCGAGGCTGACTGGCTGGCGCAGTATCAAGTCGGGCCGCAGAGCATGATGCGGGTGCAGTTCCATCCGTCGTTCGTGTTGCTGGGGGTGCCGGTCTAACCGGCTACGACAAGGGCGGGGCCTGCCTTGTGATTGGGGTAACATGCAGCCACGCCGTCCCCGCGCCTGGAGCCTTTCATGTCCCACCCCTTCGACACCCTCACCCCCGACCTCGTGCTGGACGCCGTGGAAAGCCTCGGCTTTCTCAGCGATGCGCGGGTGCTAGCGCTCAACAGCTACGAAAACCGTGTCTATCAGGTGGGCATCGAGGGGGAACAACCGCTGATCGCCAAGTTCTACCGCCCTGGGCGCTGGAGCGATGCGGCAATCCTCGAAGAACATGCCTTCACCGCCGAACTGGCGGAGTGCGAAGTGCCCGTGGTGGCGCCGCTGCTGCACGAGGGCCGCTCCCTGTTCGAGCACCAGGGGTTTCGCTTTACCCTGTTCCCGCGCCGTGGCGGCCATGCCCCGGAGCCGGGCAACCTCGACCAGTTGTACCGCCTGGGCCAGTTGCTCGGGCGCTTGCATGCTGTGGCAGCCATCCGGCCATTCGAACACCGTGAGCAGCTGGCTGTGGACAACTTTGGCCATGCCTCGCTCAACACCCTGCTGGACGGCGGCTTCGTTCCTCGCGAGCTGCTGCCGGCCTTCGAATCCGTGGCCCGCGACCTGCTCAAGCGGGTCGAGGATATCTACGCCCGCACCCCGCACCAGCGGATCCGCCTGCACGGCGACCTGCACCCCGGCAACCTGATGCACCGCGACGATATCTATCATGTGGTCGACCTCGACGACTGCCGCATGGGCCCTGCGGTGCAGGACCTGTGGATGATGCTTGCCGGCAGCCGCGAAGAGCGCCTCGGCCAGCTCGCCGAGCTGATCGACGGCTACAACGAATTCCACGACTTCGACCCGCGTGAACTGGCCCTGATCGAGCCACTGCGCGCCCTGCGCCAGTTGCACTACAGCGCCTGGCTGGCTCGGCGCTGGGATGACCCGGCGTTCCCCCGCAGCTTCCCGTGGTTCGGCCAACCACGCTACTGGGGGGACCAGATCCTGGCGCTACGTGAACAAATGGCCGCCCTCGATGAACAACCGCTGAAATTGTTCTAGGTGCACGTCGCGCTCTGTCTACAATAGGCGTCGCTTTATTTAGCTACCTAAGCAAGGATTCTGCATGCACGCCGCAAACCCGCGTCGCGGGTACATTCTGGGCCTCGGCGCCTACATCATCTGGGGCCTGTTCCCCCTGTACTTCAAAGCCATCCAGAGCGTCCCGGCGGTAGAGATCATCGTCCATCGGGTGCTTTGGTCGGCGCTGTTCGGTTCGCTCCTGCTGTTGGTGTGGAAGCACCCCGGCTGGTGGCGCGAACTGCGCGACAACCCCAGGCGCCTGGCCATCCTGGCCCTGAGCGGCACGCTGATCGCCGGCAACTGGCTGACCTATGTATGGGCGGTGAACAACGGGCGCATGCTCGAGGCCAGCCTGGGCTACTACATCAACCCACTGATCAACGTGCTACTGGGCATGTTGCTGCTCGGTGAGCGCCTGCGCCGCCTGCAATGGCTGGCAGTGGGCCTGGCGGCCCTCGGGGTGGCGCAACAAGTCTGGCAGGTCGGCAGCCTGCCCTGGGTATCGTTGGCGCTGGCACTGTCCTTCGGCTTCTACGGGCTCATCCGCAAGCAGGCGCCGGTCGCGGCACTGCCCGGCCTGGTGGTCGAAACCTGGATGCTGGTACCGCTGGCGATCGGCTGGCTGCTGCTGCACCCAACGGCCAACAGCGCCAGCCTGGAATTTTTCAACAGCAGCGAGGCGCTGTGGCTGATCGCCGCCGGCCCGGTAACCCTGATACCTCTGGTGTGCTTCAACGCCGCCGCGCGCCACCTGCCGTACACCACCCTGGGTTTCCTGCAGTACCTGGCGCCGACCTTGGTGTTGCTGCAAGCGGTGTGGCTGTTCGATGAGCATCTTTCGTCCAGCACACTGATGGCATTTGCGTGTATCTGGGCAGGCCTGGCGGTCTACAGCGTCGATGCCTGGGTGAGTTTGCGCAAGCGCGCCTGATCAATTAATGATCAAATAGCTGCAGACCACGGAGTGCGTGGCCTGCAGCAAGGTCTCCAGAGGTTATCCACACCCTCGTCCCCGTGGTTTGTGCACAAGCGACTGATTACTGGGTGTTTTTTGCTCAATGCTGGCTAACCGGCGCGGGCTCTGGGCTGGCGGCGAAGGCCCCCAGGTTATCCACAGGGGCATCCCCGTAGAATCTGGATAAAGAAGCTGGGTCACGCCCGACAACTCGCCTCATTCCTCAGGCCGCAAACTCAACTCCACCATCAGATCGTCAGCCAGGTTCTCAAGCCGCTGTTGCAGTTCGTCAAGCGACAGGGTCAAGGGCAGCGCCAGCAGCGCATCGGCCTGGAACAACGGCTCGCTGCTCATCGGTGCCGGGCGCACCTCGGTGCTCAGGCGCTCCACATTCACCCCAAGCTCCGCCAGCAGGCGGGTGATGTCACGGACGATGCCCGGCCTGTCGTTGCCCACCAGCTCCATGGCGATCGGTTTCCAGGTGCAGGACGGCTCGATGCCGCTTTCGGCGATCAACACACGAATGCCGTTTTCACCCAGTTTCTGCAGCGACTCGACCAGTTCGGCGTAGTTCTCCGCCGGTACCGCCACCCGCAGGATCCCGGCGAACTGGCCGGCCATGCGTGACATGCGGCTTTCCAGCCAGTTGCCATTGTGATCGGCGATGCATTGGGCGATACGCTCTACCTGCCCGGCCTTGTCAGGGGCGATCACGGTCAGTACAAGATGGTCCACGGGGCCACTCCTTCATTCGTCTGCAAGCGCCGCCGCAGATGGGGGCGATACGGGGATCGAATCAGTATAGGCAAGGCGCGGCAACCTGCCGCAGGACAGCCAGGCCAATTAATCGTGTACTGTTTCAAGATTTATCTGGAACAATCCACCTGTTTTTTGCGAACATGTCGTCTCCCAGCGTGACCCTATGCGACCAATCGGTCGCAGAGCGACGCTTTTAGTCTGATGTTTACCTGCCTGCTGCTTCATGTAGTATGCATCGGCGCGGACTACAAAAACGTCGTTTCGATGTCTGCCAAGGCGCCTGTGAAAATACGCCAACCGCCCGCCGGCCCGTCTGGCGAGCCGCACCCAGCCGCCCCGGAATGCGCGGGCATGCACTGGTGCCGTGTTTAGAGAAGCGCTACAGGCTTAATACAGAAGAGCGAAAGCGAAATAGCTGAGCAGAGGTGAGGCAAGCAATGACTGGATACGTTCAAGTCGGTGGCCTTCAGGTCGCCAAGGCCCTGTACGACTTCGTCAACGACGAAGCGATTCCTGGAACCGGCATCGAAGCCGACAAGTTCTGGGCCGGGGCGGCAGAGATCATTAAAGACCTCGCTCCCAAGAACAAAGCCCTGCTCGCCAAGCGCGACGAGCTGCAAGCCAGGATCGACGCCTGGCACCAGGCCCGCAAAGGCCAGGCCCATGACGCCGTCGCCTACAAGGCATTCCTCCAGGAGATCGGCTACCTGCTGCCACAAGTCGAGGACTTCCAGGCCACCACCCAGAACGTCGATGACGAGATCGCGGTCATGGCCGGCCCGCAGTTGGTGGTGCCGGTGATGAACGCCCGTTTCGCCCTGAACGCCGCCAATGCCCGCTGGGGCTCGCTGTATGACGCGCTGTACGGCACCGATGTCATCAGCGATGAAGGCGGCGCTGAAAAAGGTCAGGGCTACAACAAGGTCCGTGGCGACAAGGTCATCGCCTTCGGCCGTGCCTTCCTCGACCAGGCCGCGCCGCTGGCCGCAGGCTCCCATGTCGACTCCACCGCCTACCGCATCGACGGCGGCAAGCTGGTGGTCGCCCTCAAGGGCGGCAGCAACAGCGGCCTGCGTGACGACGCCCAGCTGATCGGTTTCCACGGCGATGCCACCGCGCCGACTGCCGTGCTGCTCAAGCACAACGGCCTGCACTTCGAGATCCAGGTCGACGCCAGCACCCCGGTCGGCAGCACCGACGCCGCCGGCGTGAAAGACATCCTGATGGAATCGGCACTGACCACCATCATGGACTGCGAAGACTCGGTCGCCGCCGTCGATGCCGACGACAAGGTCATCGTCTACCGCAACTGGCTGGGCCTGATGAAAGGCGACCTGGCCGAAAGCGTGAGCAAGGGCGGCAAGACCTTCACCCGCACCATGAACCCGGACCGCGAGTACGCGGTGCCCAATGGCGGCAGCGTGACCCTGCACGGCCGCTCGTTGCTGTTCGTGCGCAACGTCGGTCACCTGATGACCAACCCGGCGATCCTCGACGCCCAGGGCAACGAAATTCCCGAAGGTATCCAGGACGGCCTGTTCACCAACCTGATCGCCCTGCACAACCTCAACGGCAACACCAGCCGCAAGAACACCCGTAGCGGCAGTGTCTACATCGTCAAGCCGAAGATGCACGGCCCTGAAGAGGTGGCGTTCGCCGCCGAGATCTTCAGCCGCGTCGAAGACCTGCTGGGCATGCAGCGCAATACCGTCAAGGTCGGCATCATGGACGAGGAGCGCCGCACCACGGTCAACCTCAAGGCCTGCATCAAGGCTGCGGCCGAGCGCGTGGTGTTCATCAACACCGGCTTCCTCGACCGCACGGGTGACGAGATCCACACCTCCATGGAAGCCGGCGCCGTGGTGCGCAAGGGCGCCATGAAGAACGAGAAGTGGATCGGTGCCTACGAGAACAACAACGTCGACGTCGGCCTGGCCACCGGCCTGCAGGGTCGCGCGCAGATCGGCAAGGGCATGTGGGCCATGCCCGACCTGATGGCCGCCATGCTCGAGCAAAAGATCGCCCACCCGCTGGCCGGGGCCAACACCGCCTGGGTACCGTCGCCGACCGCCGCCACCCTGCACGCCCTGCACTACCACAAGGTCGACGTGCAGGCCCGGCAACGCGAGCTCGCCTCGCGCACCCCGGCTTCGGTCGACGATATCCTGACCATCCCGCTGGCGGCCAACACCAACTGGTCGGACGAGGAAATCCGCAACGAGCTGGACAACAACGCCCAGGGCATCCTCGGCTACGTGGTGCGCTGGATCGACCAGGGCGTGGGCTGTTCGAAAGTGCCGGACATCAACGATGTCGGCCTGATGGAAGACCGTGCCACCCTGCGGATTTCCGCCCAACTGCTGGCCAACTGGCTGCGCCATGGCGTGGTCACCCAGGCGCAGGTGCTGGAAAGCCTCAAGCGCATGGCCGCGGTAGTGGACAAGCAGAACGCCGGTGACGCCCTGTACCGCCCGATGGCGCCGAACTTCGATGACAACATCGCGTTCCAGGCGGCGATCGAGCTGGTGATCGAGGGTGCCAGGCAACCGAACGGCTACACCGAGCCGGTCCTGCACCGTCGTCGTCGCGAGTTCAAGGCGCGCAACGGGCTGTAGGTCATCAAGGCGCTGCTTTGCGGCCCAATCGCCGGCAAGCCGGCTCCCACAGGTCAACACTATCCTTGTGGGAACCGGCTTGCCGGCGATTGGCTGCGAAGCAGACCCAGTACGATTAGTCCATTCTCAGTTCTTTGCGTACCAGCTCCAGCAACTTGCCCAGGTCCACCGGCTTGAGCAAAAAGTCCACCACCCCCAGGTGCATCACGTCCACCGCCTCCTTCACATCGGTGTCGCCCGACACCACGATGATCGACAGCGCCGCCCGCTCGGACTCGCGAATCTGGCGAATCAACTCCAGGCCATCCTTCGGCTCCATGCGCAGGTCGGTGATCATCAGTGCGATCCGCGGTTCGTAATGCAGCTTCAACATCGCTTCCTGCGCGCCGTCAGCCGTCATGCAGGCGATACCTCGGCTCTTCAGGTACAGGCTCAGCGCCTCGCTGTTCACCGGGTTGTCGTCCACCACCAGCACCACGGGACGAGCCGCGACAGGCGCACTCACCCCAGCCAGTGCCTCGCGCTCGGCGTCACTCAGTATGTCGTCATGCTCGGCCATGGCCCATCTCGTCAAAAAAATCTCGTTCACAGCTTAGGACCGCGAAATTTACATAGCCCGGTTCGCCTTTCGTCGGGTCCTTGACAGCCTCGCTCTAGACTTACGTCCAATGGGCACCACAGTACGGCCAGCCGACCATGGAGGCCGAGAACAACAAAGCCGACCCCTATAGATAGATATATATAGTTCGGCGTAGCGATACGGTCAGCTTCATGAGCAAAAAGGACGCCTACACCCAGGCCGGCAGGACAGCGATACTGCAAAACATCCAGGGCACCCTGCAGTTCCTGCAGCGTTTCCCGCCGTTCAACCAGATGGAACACAGCCACCTGGCCTACCTGGTGGAACAGTGCCAGCTGCGCTTCTACGCGGGCGGCGAAAGCATCATCACGCCGGCCGAGGGCCCGGTCGAGCACTTCTATATCGTCAAGCAGGGGCGCGTGGTCGGCGAACGTCACCATGTCACCAAACCAGGCACCGAGACCACCTTCGAGATCACCAGCGGTGAATGCTTCCCGCTGGCGGCCTTGCTCGGCGAGCGGGCCACCCGCACCGAGCACCTGGCCGGCGAAGACACCTTCTGCCTGCAACTGGACAAGGCCGCGTTCATCCGTGTGTTTTCCATGTCCGAGGTATTCCGCGACTTCGCCTTGCGCGGCGTCAGCAGCCTGCTCGACCAGGTCAACCAGCAAGTGCGCCAGCGCGCCGTGGAGACCCTGGGTACCCAGTACTCACTCAACACACCGCTGGGCGAACTGGCGCTGCGCCACCCGGTTGTGTGCACGCCAGACACGCCCCTGCGCGAAGCCGTGCGGCAAATGCACGAGCAACAGGTCGGCAGCATCGTGATCATCGATGAGCAGCGCCACCCCATCGGTATCTTCACCCTGCGCGACCTGCGCCAGGTAGTGGCCGACGCCAGCGCCGAACTGACCGCGCCCATCGAGCGCTACATGACCGCCAAACCGTTCTACCTGAGCCCCCAGGCCAGTGCGTTCGACGCCGCCATGGCGATGACCGAACGCCACATTGCCCATGTCTGCCTGGTGGACAACCAGCGCCTGTGCGGGGTGATTTCCGAGCGCGACCTGTTCTCCCTGCAGCGCGTCGACCTGGTACACCTGGCCCGCACCATCCGCCATGCACCGCGGCTGGACAGCCTGGTGGCACTGCGCGGCGAAATCGGCCAACTGGTCGAACGCATGCTCGCCCACGGCGCCTCCTCGACGCAGATCACCCAGATCATCACCCTGCTCAACGACCATACCGTGTGCCGGGTGATCGAACTGGCCATCGCCGAGCGCGGCGACCCCGGCGTGCCGTTCAGCTGGTTGTGCTTCGGCAGCGAGGGCCGCCGCGAGCAGACCCTGCACACCGACCAGGACAACGGCATTTTATTCGAGGCCCGTGACGGCGCCGAAGCCGAGGCGATCCGCGCACGCTTGCTGCCGTTGGCCCAGCAGATCAACCACAACCTGGCCCAGTGCGGCTTCACCCTGTGCAAAGGCAACGTGATGGCCGGCAATCCCGAGCTGTGCCTGTCGCGTGGCGAATGGGCGCGGCGCTTCGCCGGCTTCGTGCGCGAAGCCAGCCCCGAGAACCTGTTGGGCTCAAGCATCTACTTCGACTTGCGCGTGGTCTGGGGCGACGAGCAGGGCTGCGAGCAACTGCGCCAGGGCCTGCTGGAGCAAGTCGCGGACAACCGCATCTTCCAGCGCATGCTGGCCGACAACGCCCTGCGCCAGCGTCCGCCGGTCGGGCGCCTGCGCGAGTTCGTGTTGACCCGCCAGGGTGACGACAAAGCCGCCACCCTCGACCTCAAGGTGCAGGGCCTGACCCCGTTCGTCGATGGCGCCAGGCTACTGGCCCTGGCCCACGGCATCACGGCGTGCAATACCCTGGAGCGGCTGCGCCAGCTGATCGCCAAGGGCGTCATCGACCCGCTCGACGGCGCCGCCTATGAAGAGGCCTACCACTTCATCCAGCAGACCCGCATGCAGCAGCACCAGCGCCAGAGCCGCGAGAACATGCCTTACTCCAACCGGCTCGACCCCGACAGCCTCAACCACCTGGACCGGCGCATCCTGCGCGAGTCCCTGCGCCAGGCCCAGCGCCTGCAGAGCAGCCTGGCCCTGCGGTACCAGTTGTGAACCTGTTCGCCTGGTTGCGCCCCACAACCCCCGAACTCGATGCGGCGCTGCAGCGGCGCCTGGCCGCGCTGCCCGGCCCTGCGCCCCTGGGCGTGTGCTCCCTGCGCGAACAGCGCTGGGTGGTGCTGGACCTGGAGACCAGCGGCCTGAATCTCAATCGCGACCAGGTGCTGTCGATCGGCGCGGTGGCCATCGAGGACGGTGCCATCGACCTCGGTCGGCCGTTCGAGCGGACCCTGCGTCGCCCCGAACAGAAAACCAACGCCAGCGTGCTGATCCACGGCCTGGGCCCCAGCGCCCTGGCCGCCGGCTGCGAACCGGCCGAAGCACTGCTCGACCTGATGACGTTCATCGGCGACAGTCCGATACTGGCGTTCCATGCCCCTTTCGACCAGCGCATGCTGGCCCGGGCGTTGAAGGACAGCCTGGGCCTGCGCCTGCAGCATCCGTTTCTCGACGTGGCGGAGCTGGCGCCGATGCTCAACCCCGACACAGTGCTGCGCGAGGCCGGGCTGGACGACTGGATCGCCCGTTTCGGCCTCGAAGTCCAGGCCCGCCACCATGCCAGCGCCGATGCCCAGGTGACCGCGGAACTTGCGTTGATACTGTTCAGCCAAGCACGCCGCCAGCAACTGGACAGTCCGCTGCAGCTGGAGCAGCGGGTGCGCCAGTGGCGACGACGCAAGACGCAGCACCACGGTCTCTGATTTTTTTTTGCGCTTTCCCCGCCATGCTGGCAATCCGATAAGCGTCAATTGCGCCCTCCCCCCTGCCTCTGCCACAATCGCGAATAATTATCGTTAGTTAACGCATTCTTTCCCGGGGAACGCTTCTTGACGTCTGCGCACAGTCCACATGCCGAACTGGTCGGCGCGCTGTACCGCGACCATCGCACCTGGCTGCTGGCCTGGCTGCAGCGCAGCACCGCCTGCCGCCAGCGTGCCGAGGACCTGAGCCAGGACACCTTCGTGCGCCTGCTCGGCCGCGAGCGTTTGGACGCCCCCCGCGAACCCCGCGCCTTTCTGGTCGCCGTGGCCAAGGGCCTGTTGTTCGACCACTTCCGCCGCGCCGCCCTCGAGCAGGCCTACCTCGCGGAACTGGCGCTGGTGCCCGAAGCCGAGCACCCGTCACCGGAACAGCAACACCTGATCCTCGAAGACCTCAAGGCCATCGACCGCTTGCTAGGCAAGCTCTCGAGCAAGGCCCGGGCAGCCTTCCTGTACAACCGCCTGGACGGCCTGGGGCACACCGAGATCGCCGAGCGCCTCGGGGTGTCGGTCTCGCGCGTGCGCCAGTACATCGCCCAAGGCCTGCGCCAGTGCTATGTCGCCCTTTACGGGGAGCCGACATGAAGCATGCCCCGGTTTCCAGCAAGGTGCTGGAAGCGGCCATCGCCTGGAAGCTGTGCCTCGACGAAGGTAGCGGTACCCCGGACGAACGCAGCGAGTTTACGCGCTGGCACGCCGCCCACGAGGAGCACGCCCGCGCCTGGCTGCAACTGGGCATGCTCGACCAGCGCGTCAACGCTGCTGCCGGGCCGGTACGCCACACCCTGCTGCAATCCCGGGCCGGGTTGCGCCAGCGTCTGGGCGGCCTTGCCGGCATGCTGCTGCTCGGCGGCCTGCTGGCCTGGGCCGGCGCACCGTCACTGTCGCCCACCTACTGGCTGGCCGACCAACGCACCAGTACCGGCGAGCTGCGCACCCTGCGCCTGGAAGACGGCACCCTGCTCAGCCTCAACAGCCAGACCGCGGTGGACATCGACTTCCAGGGCGAACAACGGCTGATCGTCCTGCACCAGGGCGAGATCTCGGTGGAAACCGGCCACAAGGACAGCCGCCCATTGCTGGTGCGCACCGAGGAGGGCCGCCTGCGCCCACTGGGTACCCGCTTCCTGGTCAAGCGCGAGGAGGCCGGCACACGCCTGGAGGTGCTGCAGGCATCGGTAGCTGCCAAACCCCAGCACAGCGGCGATGAACAGGTGCTGCGCGAAGGCCAGCAAGTGCTGATGAGCGCCGACGGCCTGGGCAGTGTCACCCCCGTGGCGGTCGGCAGCGACGCCTGGACCCGCGGCATGCTGGTGGTGGACAACGTGCGCCTGGCCGACCTGGTGGCCACCCTCGGCCAGTACCGCAGCGGTCATCTGGGCGTCAGCGACGCAGTGGCCGAGCTGCGCGTGAGCGGCAGTTTCCCGCTGACCGACACCGACCTGGCCCTGGCCTCGCTGCAACCGGTGCTGCCGGTGAAGATCGAACGGCATACGCCGTGGTGGGTCACCGTTACCGCCAAATAGCCCCAGCCAGACCGCCCTTTGGGAGCCGGCTTGCCGCCTCCCAAAGGTTTTTGCAAATCAGTCGTATTTTTTTTCACACCCCCCCTGTCACTTTCCCACTCTCGCTCGGCAAGGAAGCAGTCAGCACTATTTCGTCGAGGAGCCGCTGAATGTCCCGTGCCGTTGATGCTTTGCTTCGCCCCAGCCTGATGGCCCTGGCCATCGGCCTGGCCACCCCGTTGGCCAGCACCGCCCTGTTCGCCGCCGAACAGTCCGCCATGCGGGCCTACAACCTGCCCAGCGCACCGCTGGCCAGCACTTTGAACCAGATCGCCAGCCAGGCCGGTATCGCCCTGGCGCTGGATCCGGCGCTGGTCAGTGGGCGTAGTTCGGCGCCGGTCAGCGGCCAGTACAACGGTATCGGCGCGCTACAGGCGGCCCTGCGTGGTACCGGCCTGCAGTTGCAGCAAAGCAGCGCCGGCAGCTACAGCCTGGTGGCGGAAGGCAGCCTGGCGCTGCCGGAGACCAACATCGACGCCAACAGCAGTTTTGAAAGTGCCTGGGGCCCGGTGGAGGGCTACACCGCCAAGCGCACCGCCGCCGGCACCAAGACCGACACCGCGCTGGTCGAAGTCCCACGCTCCATTTCCGTCGCCACCCGCCAGCAGATGAGCGACCGTGGCGTGCAGAGCCTGGATGATGCGGTGAAGTACATGCCAGGCATCGTCTCGGCCAGTTTCGGCAGCGACACCCGCTATGACTGGATGCGCGTGCGCGGCTTCGAGCCGACCCAGTTCCTCGACGGCCTGCCTCTGCCCCGCGGCGTGTATGCCAACCCGAAAGCCGAAACCTGGAACCTCGACCGCCTTGCGCTGCTGCGTGGCCCGGCCTCGTCGGTGTATGGCCAGACCCCGCCCGGCGGCCTGCTGGACATGGTCAGCCGCCGCCCCCAGGCCGAGAGCAGCCACGAGATCCAGCTGCAGTACGGTAGCGACAACCACCGCCAGATCAGCTTCGCCAGCACCGGCAAGCTTGATGAGCAGGGCCAGTTCCTCTATGGCGTCAGCGGCGTGGTGCGCGACAGCGGCACGCAGATCGACCATATCGACAACAAGCGCTACAACATCGCCCCAAGCCTGACCTGGAACATCGACGACGACACCTCGCTGACCTTCCTCAGCCAGTTCACCCGCGACGATACCGGCGCCACCAGCCAGTTCTATCCGATCCAAGGCACCAAGATCGACATGCCGTTCGGCAAGGTCTCCCGCCACAAGAACCTGGGTGATCCGGATTACGAATACTACGACCGCACCTACTACGCGCTGGGCTATGCCTTCGAACATCGTTTCAACGATGTCTGGCAGTTCCGCCAGAACGTGCGCTACACCAAGAGCGAGTTGTCGTTCCAGACGATCACCGTTGGTAGCTACTACCAACCCGGTGGCCCGGTGGACAACGAGGGCAATGCCAGCCGCATGTCCACCAACGTCAATGAGGACATCAGCCAGTTCGCGCTCGACAACAACTTCCAGGCCGACTTCACCACAGGCGATATCAGCCATACCGTGCTGATCGGCCTGGACCACCAGCGCACCGAATCCGACTTTCTCTCCATCTATGGCTTCAACGTACCGCCCACCAACGTCAACAACCCGGTGTACGGTTTGCCGATCACTCGCCCGGACCGCTCCGCGGCCTATATGGACTACAACCAGAAAACCGTGCAGACCGGGCTCTACATCCAGGACCAGATGGCGCTCGACAAATGGCGCCTGACCCTGGGCGGGCGTGAAGACTGGGTGCATACCGGCACCACGTTCCTCAACAAGGGTAATGCCACCAACACCCAGCGCGACAAGCAGTTCAGCGGTAACGCGGCGCTGAGCTACGTGTTCGATTCAGGCTTTGTTCCCTACCTGTCCTATGCCGAGTCGTTCCAGCCAAGCACCGGCTCGGACGCGGACGTCGAGAAGTCGTTCAAGCCGACCGAAGGCCAGCAATGGGAGCTCGGCATCAAGTACCAGCCACCTGGCTCCAACACTCTTTTGTCGGCGGCCGTGTATGACCTCACCCAGAAGAACGTGACCGTCACCAACAACGTGGGTGGGGTGCCGGTCTCCAGCCAGACCGGGGAGGTCAAGGTCCACGGCCTGGAACTGGAAGCCGTCTCCGACGTCACCGACAACCTGAAAGTGATCGCCGCCTATACCCTGGCCAAGTCCGAAGTCCAGAAAGGGCAGTACAAAGGCAACCGTCTGCAACAGATGCCCAACCAGCAGGCCTCCTTGTGGGCCGACTACACCTGGCATACCGGTGTGCTTGACGGCTTCGGCATTGGCCTTGGCGCACGCTACACCGGCAACCGCTACGGCGACGAAGCCAACACCTGGCTCGGCAAGAGCAAGGCCTACACTGTGTTCGACGCTGCGGTGCACTACGACCTCGGCCGCCTGGACAGCAGCCTCAAGGGGGCCTCGGTGGCGGTCAACGCCAGCAACCTGCTGAACAAGGACTACCTCTCGACCTGCGACGGCTACTACTGCTACTACGGCGACCAGCGCAGCGTCGTCGCCAGCGCGACCTACAAGT
>NZ_JBOBDQ010000017.1:0-103202 GCF_050586565.1 Pseudomonas sp. WC1 | reverse complement strand
CAGATGACCGAAGCACTTCCGATACCACCTGAAACACTCAACTTATTGATTAACAAGAGGTTTTGCGTTTCGACTACGTCGGAAGTGGGGCGCATTATAAGGGGTTCTGAGAGGGCGTCAACCTTTTATTAAAGAAAGATTTCAGGCCGCCCTCCCCCGCCCCACCAGCCGTGGAACACGCCGCCACACCGGGGGGATACGCAGCACCAAGAGAAAGACCCCGATAGCGGCGTACACCGCCCACTCCTTCAGGTCCGAGCGTACTATCCACAGGAAGTGCAGCAGTCCAAGCCCGAGAATCACATAGACCAGCCGGTGCAGCTTCTTCCACCGCGCCCCAAGGCGCCGCTGGCTATACCGGTTGGACGTGACCGCCAGCGCCAGCAAGCCAAGAAAACCCAATGCACCGACAATGATGTAAGGCCGCTTGCGCAGCTCGACGCCAAACTGCCCCCAGTCCAGCCCCAGGATGAACACCAGGTACGCCGTCAGGTGCAGCACTATATAAGCAAAGCACCACAGCCCCAGTTGCCGCCGTACCACGATCCACCCCGACCACCCCGTCAACCGCTGCAGCGGTGTCATGCTCAGGGTGATCAACAGGAAGACCAGCGCCCCCAGGCCAAGGCGATCGACCATGATCTTTCCCGGATCCGGGCCGAGCGAACCCATGGCTGCCTCATACAACCACCACACGGGAAACAGGCACCCGATCACGAAGATCGCCAGGCGCAGCCGCGGATAGCGCATCAATAGTTCTTCCGCAGGTCGAGGCCGGTATACAGCGACGCCACTTCATCGGCATAGCCATTGAACATCAGCGTATCGCGCACATTGGGGCTGAACAGCCCGCTGGGCAGGCGCCGCTCGCGGGCCTGGGTCCAGCGCGGGTGGTCGACCGTCGGGTTGACGTTGGCATAGAAGCCGTACTCGTCCGGCGCCAAACCCTGCCAGGTAGTCGCAGGCTGCTCGGCCACCAGGCTGATGCGCACGATCGACTTGATGCTCTTGAAGCCGTACTTCCATGGCACCACCAGGCGCAGCGGCGCGCCGTTCTGGTTGGGCAGCTCACGGCCATACATGCCAACCGCCAGAATCGCCAGCGGGTTCATCGCCTCGTCCAGTCGCAAGCCCTCCACATACGGCCAGTCGATCAGGGCGAAGCCGGAGCGCTGCCCAGGCATGCTCTTGGAGTCTTCCAGGGTTTCGAAACGGATATAGCGCGCCTTGGAGGTTGGCTCGACCTGCTTGAGCACCTCGGCCAACGGGAAGCCCAGCCAGGGAATCACCATCGACCAGGCCTCCACGCAGCGCAGGCGATAGACGCGCTCCTCAAGCTGGTAAGGCTTGACGAAATCCTCCAGCGCATAACGCCCGGGCTTGGCCACTTCGCCATCGACCACCAGGCTCCACGGCTCGGTCTTCAGGCTGCCGGCATTGGCCGCCGGGTCGCCCTTGTCGGGCCCGAACTCATAGAAGTTGTTGTAGTGGGTCGCGTCCTTGAACGGCGTGATCGCCTCGCCGCTGACGGTGACCGCCTGCCAGCGCGTGGCGCCGAGCTTGTCGGTGAACCAGCCTGGGGCGCTGCCCGCCTCGACATCGGCATAGCGGGAAACCTCCGCCGCGGCGCCCAATCGGGGCAAGGCGCCCAGGGCTGCACCTGCAAGGCTTGCGCCCAGCAGCTTGCGACGGGAGAGGTAGAAACCTTCGGGGGTGATCTCGGACGACTTGCAGTCGCTGGATCGGGGAAGCTTGATGAGCATGGCGGCTCCACAGTACGGGTAACTGATGTACACGTAAGACTATGGAGCCGGCAGGTTATTCCGCGATTAAATCCTTGTCAGGATTTGCGACGGCGTGCCCGCAACAGAAACTGGATCGGCCCCGATGCAGCATAGGCGAGGAAGATCAGCAGCAGGATGCGCGGCGGATCGCTGAACACCACGGCGAACACCAGCACCACGGCGAGGATCGCGACAAAGGGCACGCGGCCCTTGAGGTCGAGCTCCTTGAAGCTGTTGTACTTGATGTTGCTGACCATCAGCATGCCGGCGGCAGCCACCAGCAAAGCCACCAGGAACGACAGCTTGGAACCCTGGATGCCGTAGTCGCTGAACGCCCAGACGGTACCGGCCACCACGCCGGCCGCCGCCGGGCTGGCCAGGCCGATGAAGTAGCGCTTGTCGGCGGTGCCGACCTGGGTGTTGAAGCGCGCCAGGCGCAGGGCCGCGCCGGCCACATAGATAAAGGCGACCATCCAGCCGACCTTGCCCATGTCGCCCAGGGCCCAGCCGAACGCCAGCAGCGCTGGGGCCACGCCGAAGGCGACCATGTCCGACAGCGAGTCGTACTCGGCACCGAAGGCGCTTTGCGTATTGGTCATGCGCGCCACGCGGCCGTCGAGGCCGTCGAGGACCATGGCGACGAAGATGGCGATGGCGGCGAAGGCGAAGTACTTGCTCGCCTCGCGTGGATCACCCGCGCTCAGGGCGCTCTGCGCGCTCATCGAGCTGATGATGGAATAGAAGCCGGCGAACAGGTTCGCGGTGGTGAACAGGTTGGGCAGCAGATAGATACCGCGGTGACGCACCTTGCGCCCTTCGGCGTCGTGGCCTTCTTCAACGTGCTCATCGACAGGTAGCAGGCTTTCGGCGTCGGAGGGCTTGTTCGGCTCTTCGGGACGTTCGCTCATGAAAAGTACCTTGCAACAGGGTGGAATATGTTCGACATGGGCTCTGCAAAACGGTTCTGACAGCGAGCCACTGGTCGCTTTATACCAGAAGCTGACCGCGCAAACGAAAAAACGCGGCCGAAGCCGCGTTTTTCATTATCGACGCAAGACTCAGTTCTTGGTCTTGTCGACGATCTTGTTGGCCGAGATCCACGGCATCATCGAACGCAGTTGCTCGCCGATGATCTCGATGCCGTGAGCGGCGTTGTTGCGACGCTTGGCGGTCATCGAAGGATAGTTGGTGGCGCCTTCGCTGATGAACATCTTCGCGTACTCGCCGTCCTGGATGCGCTTCAGAGCGTTGCGCATGGCCTTGCGGGATTCTTCGTTGATGACTTCAGGGCCGGTGACGTACTCACCGTACTCGGCGTTGTTGGAGATCGAGTAGTTCATGTTGGCGATACCGCCTTCGTACATGAGGTCAACGATCAGCTTCAGCTCGTGCAGGCACTCGAAGTAGGCCATTTCCGGGGCGTAGCCCGCTTCGACCAGGGTTTCGAAACCGGCCTTGACCAGCTCGACGGTACCGCCGCACAGAACGGCCTGCTCACCGAACAGGTCGGTTTCGGTCTCGTCCTTGAAGGTGGTTTCGATGATGCCGGTACGGCCACCGCCAACGCCAGCGGCGTAGGACAGGGCGACGTTCTTGGCGTTGCCCGAGGCGTCCTGGTAGATGGCGATCAGGTCAGGGATGCCGCCACCTTTGACGAACTCGGAGCGCACGGTGTGGCCCGGGGCCTTCGGCGCGATCATGATCACGTCGAGGTCGGCACGCGGTACGACCTGGTTGTAGTGGATCGAGAAACCGTGGGAGAAGGCCAGGGTGGCGCCTTTCTTGATGTTCGGCTCGATCTCGTTCTTGTACAGCTGGCCCTGGAATTCGTCCGGGGTCAGGATCATGACCAGGTCGGCGGCAGCGACGGCGGTGGCCACGTCGGCTACTTTCAGGCCGTGGGCTTCTGCCTTGGCAACGGTGGCCGAGCCTTTACGCAGACCGACGGTAACGTCCACACCGGAGTCCTTCAGGTTGCACGCCTGGGCGTGACCCTGGGAGCCGTAGCCGATGATGGCGACTTTCTTGCCCTGAATGATGGAGAGGTCGCAGTCTTTGTCGTAGAAAACTTTCATGAAAATACCCCTGGTTATATCTCGGCCCCTGTGGAGCCATCGCTATTTTTGAAGTTAGATGCTGAGCACTTTGTCGCCACGGGCAATGCCGGTGACGCCACTGCGCACGGTTTCGAGAATCGATGCGGTGCCGATGGCCTGGATGAAGCTGTCCAGTTTGTCGCTGGTGCCGCTCAGTTGCACGGTGTACACGCTGGCGGTCACGTCGACGATCTGGCCACGGAAGATATCCGTGGTGCGCTTGATCTCGGCGCGCTGGGCACCGGTGGCCTTGACCTTGACCAGCATCAGTTCGCGCTCGATGTGGGCGCTTTCCGACAGGTCGACAAGCTTGACCACTTCGACCAGCTTGTTGAGGTTCTTGGTGATCTGTTCGATCACTTCGTCATGGCCAACGGTGGTCAGCGTCAGACGCGACAGGGTCGGGTCTTCGGTCGGCGCCACGGTCAGGCTTTCAATGTTGTAGTTGCGCTGGGAGAACAGGCCGACCACGCGAGACAAGGCACCGGGTTCGTTTTCCAGCAGCAGGGAGATGATGTGCCGCATGTCAGGTACGCTCCGTCTTGCTCAGCCACATGTCACGCATCGAGCCGTCCTTGATCTGCATCGGATAGACGTGCTCGGTCCGGTCGACCGCGATGTCGATGAACACCAGGCGGTCCTTCATCGCGAAAGCCTCTTCCAGTTTCGGCTTGAGGTCTTTCAGGCTGGTGATGCGAATGCCCACATGGCCATAGGCCTCGGCCAGCTTGACGAAGTCCGGCAGCGACTCGACATAGGAGTGCGAGTGGCGACCGTTGTAGGACATGTCCTGCCATTGGCGAACCATGCCCAGCACACCGTTGTTCAGGTTGACGATCTTCACCGGCAGGCCGTACTGCATGCAGGTGGACAGCTCCTGGATGTTCATCTGGATGCTGCCTTCACCGGTGACGCAGGCCACGTCCTGGTCGGGGAAGTTGAGCTTGATGCCCATGGCCGCCGGGAAACCGAAGCCCATGGTGCCCAGGCCACCGGAGTTGATCCAGCGGTTGGGTTTGTTGAAGCGGTAGTACTGCGCCGCGAACATCTGGTGCTGGCCCACGTCGGAGGTGACGAAGGCATCGCCCTTGGTCACTTCGCACAGGGTCTCGATGACCTGTTGCGGCTTGATGATGTTGCCGTCGCCCTTGTCGTAGGGGAACAGCTCACCGTCGCCACGCCATTCGTCGATCTGCTTCCACCAGGCGTCGAGCGCCGCCTTGTCGGGCTGCTCGCCGATTTCCTTGAGGATGCCGAGCATTTCGCTCAATACGCTCTCGACCGGACCGACGATCGGTACGTCGGCCTTGATCATTTTCGAGATCGACGCAGGGTCGATGTCGATGTGGATGATCTTGGCATTCGGGCAGAACTTGGCCGGGCCGTTGACCACGCGGTCGTCGAAACGCACACCGACAGCGAAGATCACGTCGGCGTTGTGCATGGCCAGGTTGGCGGTGTAGCTGCCGTGCATGCCGAGCATGCCGAGGAACTGGCGGTCGGTGCCCGGGTAGCCACCAAGGCCCATGAGGGTGTTGGTGACCGGCAGGTTCAACGACTTGGCGATTTCGGTCAGGGCTTCGGAGCCGCCGCCGAGAATGACGCCGCCGCCGGAGTAGACCACCGGGCGCTTGGCCGCGAGGAGCATTTCGGCTGCCTTGCGGATCTGCCCGGAGTGGCCGCGCAGGGCCGGGCTATAGGAACGCAGCTTGACCTTTTTCGGGTAGATGTACTCGAACTTCTCGGCCGGGTTGGTCATATCTTTTGGAATGTCGACCACGACCGGACCGGGACGGCCGGACTGCGCCAGATAGAAGGCTTTTTTCAGGACTTCGGGGATTTCCGAGGCGTGCTTGACCATGAAGCTGTGCTTCACGATCGGCCGGGAGATACCGATCATGTCGGTTTCCTGGAACGCATCGGTGCCGACCATGGTGCTGGGCACCTGGCCAGACAGGATGACCATCGGGATGGAATCCATGTAGGCGGTGGCAATGCCGGTGATGGCATTGGTCGCGCCTGGGCCGGAAGTCACCAGTACCACACCGGCCTTGCCGGTGGCACGGGCGTAACCGTCCGCCATATGGGTGGCGGCCTGCTCGTGACGAACCAGGATGTGCTGGACTTCCGGTTCCTTGAACAAGGCATCGTAAACATGAAGGAGAGCACCGCCAGGGTACCCGTAGATGTGCTTAACGCCTTCGTCGCGCAAAAAGCGGACGACCATTTCAGCGCCGGATAAGAGCTCCACGTTGTTCACCTCTAAAACGCCAGAATACCGCCCTCACTGAGCGGGTCTTATTAGGTTTACTGCCAAGCAGAGCATGAGCGAACGTCAGCACTGACTGAGCAAGTATTGGGAATACCCTGGTGTGTTGCGGGCCTTCCCACCCAGCGCGAGGTAACGCGTTGCGGGGTGTTACAAGTCGGCGCGGGTGTGCGCCTCATGATCTGCTTAGCGGGTCTGCTTCTGGCAGTCCCTCTACAGCGGAATCTGGATTCTTGTGATTCGGCGCTCACAAGTCAAGAGAAATTATTGCCAATTTTTCATCAAGATGAATTCTCACCACCACTAATGGCGCGAGCAGCAGCAGGAAAAATAAGATTTCCATAAAAAAGGGCCACAATCTGCGGCCCTTGAAGGAAAAACGGTAGAAATCAGGCGGAAGGCGCGATCAATTGGTCGAAAGTTGCGAGCAAACGCCGTAGCTCGCGGCTTTGTTCCGGGCGGTCGACGAACACCGTCTCGACCATCACCAAAATGCCCGAGGCGTTGGGCAACGGGTGCCCGTGCTCGAGGATCAGCTTCATGCGCGGCAGGAATATCCACTGCAACCACTGTTCGAAGGCCATGCGGTCCACCGCGAACGGTTCCACGCTGGCCAACGCCTCGGCACTGGGGGTGGCGTCGCTCCACCAGCCCTGGACCTTGAGCTCCTGCTCGATCAACAGCAACTGGTCGGCAATATCGAGAATACGCTGCTCCATCACAGGTTGACCCGCGCCTTCTGCCGCGCCAGGGCGGCACCTGCGCTGTCACCCTGTTTTTCACGGGCCTGGGCGATGGTGTTCCACAGCTGGGCCTGCAGGTCTGGGCGACCGTTGGCGTAGGTCAGGGCACGGCGCGCCAGTTGCTCGGACTGCGCGGCATCGCCCTGGGACAGACGCACCTGGGCCAGGCGGAACAACACCTGCGGCTCACGCGGGGCAATGCGCTGGGCACGCTCCAGGCTCGACGCAGCACCGTTGAAGTCGCCGCTGCCCTGCTGCTGCTGGGCAGTGGTGAGCAAGGCCAGCACCGGGCCGTCTAGCTGCTCGTCGGCCGACAAGCCACCACTGGACGCGTTGCCACGCGGAATACCGGTCGGGGCGCTGGTCACCGGCGCCGGGTTGCTCATCGAGGCGATGTCGAACGGTTCGTCGGCAATCGGGTTGGGGTTGGTCGTGATCGGCCCACTGCTGACCGGGCCCGGGGTGATCGGACCGGTGCTGATCGGTGCGGGGCCCGTGCCTGCCGGGAACGACTGGATCGGCGCCCCGCCTGTCCCTTGCGGGATCATCACGGTGACGCCGGAGTCTTCCGGCAATGACTGGGCCTGGCTGCTGCCGCCGCTGGTCGGATAAGCCGACGTGCGGTTGGCCGAGACGCGCTCGCTGTTGGAGACCCGGGTGCTCGAATCGACCACCGGAATATTGCCACGCGGGACGCTGGTACAGCCGTGCAGAACGGTCACTGCCGCCACGGCAGGAATCCACCACTTGTTCACTTCACACCCTCTTCAGAAGCTCGCGCTCAATTCATCCAGCCCTTGACCCAGTCCATCACCTCTTCGGCCGGGTTCTGCTCGCCGCCACAGGCGGCGCCTGCGGGCGGTTCACTGCCACGAATATACGGCATCTGCACCGCTCCCGGACAGCTGCCGTCGGAACCCTGGCCGCTGTAAGGGTCGATCCAGGCCTGCACCACGTTGTCCGGCTGCGGCATGTCCAGCGGCAGCGGGTCGGCCTTCTTCATGAAGCTGGTCCACACCTGCAGCGCGCCGGTGGCTCCGGTGAACGGCGTCTTGCCGTTGTCGTCGCGGCCCAGCCAGACCACCGCCAGCAGGTCCTGGCTGAAGCCGGAGAACCAGCTGTCGCGCGAGTCGTTGCTGGTGCCGGTCTTGCCGGCCAGGGTCAGCGAACTCGGCAGCACGCTGTATACCGAGCGCCCGGTACCTTCGCGCATCACCCGTTGCATGGCGTTCTGCACCAGGTAGATCGAGCCTGGGTCGAAGGTCTGCTGGATCTGGAACGGGTAGCGCTTGAGCGGCTCGCCTTCGGCGGTGAGCACGCTGCGGATACCGCGCATCGGCGTATTGAAGCCGCCGTTGGCGATGGTCTGGTACATGGTCGCAACCTGCATCGGCGACATGCCGCCGGCGCCCAGCAGCATCGACGGGAACGCTGGCCAATCGACCTGCACGCCCAGCCGACCGATGGTCTTGATCACGTTGGGCACGCCCACTTCAAGGCCCAGCTTGGCGGTGGACAGGTTGTAGGAGTTGGCCAGGCCCTGGTACAGGTAAATGGTGCCATGGGGGCGGCGGTCGTAGTTCTGCGGCCGCCATACCTGGCCATCGGCGCCCTTGACCGAGAACGGCTCGTCCTGCACCCAGCTGGTGAGGGTGAACTTGCTCGGTTGCTCCAGCGCGGTCAGGTAGACCGCCGGCTTGACCAGCGAACCGATCGGCCGCACCGCGTCGATGGCACGGTTGAAACCGGCGAAGCCCGACTGGCGGCTGCCGATAAGCGCCTGCACCTCACCGGTTTCCGGGTTGGTGACGACCATCGCCGACTCGACTTCGTCGGCGCCCTTGCGCCCGGCCAGGCGTTTGAAGGTCTCGCTCATGGCGGTTTCGGCCTTCATCTGCAGGATCGGGTCGAAACTGGTGAAAATGCGCAGGCCTTCTTCGGTAAGGTCTTCGTCGCGGTAGTCCTGGCGCAGCTGACGCTTGACCAGGTCGAGGAAGGCCGGGAACGAACTGTCGGCCAGGCTGCCACGCTTGGTCACGCCCAGGGGCATCTTCTTCGCCGCGTCGACCACGTCCTGAGTGGCCACGCCTTGCTCGGCGAGCAGGTCGAGCACCAGGTTGCGCCGTTGCAGGGCGCGCTCGGGGTGGCGGCGTGGGTTGTAGTAGGACGGGCCCTTGACCATGCCCACCAGCAGGGCGATCTGGTGCAGCTTGAGCTCCTGCAGCGGCTGGCTGAAGAAGAACTGGCTGGCCAGACCGAAGCCGTGCACGGCGCGCTGGCCGTCCTGTCCGATGAACACTTCGTTCAGGTAGGCCTCGAGGATCTCGTGCTTGTCATAGTGCACTTCCAGGAGCAGCGACATCATCGCTTCGGTCAGCTTGCGACTGAGACTGCGCTCGTTGGTGAGGAAGAAGTTTTTCACCAACTGCTGGGTCAGGGTACTGCCGCCCTGGCGCATGGCGCCGGACGAGGTGTTCACCCAGACGGCCCGGGCGATGGACTTGGGCGACACGCCGAAGTGGCTGTAGAAGTCGCGGTCCTCGGTGGCGATCAGGGTTTCCACCAGATACGGCGGCACCTGATCGATCTTGATCAGGATGCGGTCTTCGAGGTTCTTCGGGTAGATGCCGCCGATCATCAGCGGCTCAAGGCGCACCACGTCGAGCTTGCCGCCGTTGGCACCACTGAGGCCCGCGACATAATCGCCGGAGAAGCGCACGCGCACGAACTGCGCCGGCTCCATGCCCTCGTAGAACTGGAAGCCACGGGTATTGAGGTCGACGGTATTGCCGTTGACCGACGCCGCCCCCGGGCCGTTGGCCGCGCTTTCCCGACGGTAGCCGAGGGCATCGAGCTCGGTGAGGAAGTCGTTGCGGCTCAGCTTCTGGCCGACGAACAGCTCCAGCGGCCGGGCATACACCTTGGCCGGGATGGTCCAGCGCTTGCCGGAGAACTTCTCCTGGACAGTGGCGTCGAGGTAGACCGCGAAGCCGGCGATCAGTACCAGGCCGACCAGGCTGAGCTTGAGCGCCCAGCCCAGCCAGGCACGGGCACGGCCGGTCGGGCGTTTTTTAGGAGTGCGGGAATTTCGGGTACGAGTCATGGCGGCGGATTATACGCACTTTGGAAAAGGGAGGCAGACGCCCCTCGGCGGTTTGCAGGGACGGCACCATTGACCATAATGTTCGATTCGAATTCCCTGACCCCTGAAGGATGATCCGTGAGCCAAGCCCTGATCAGCGCGCTACAGAACCCCGCCCTCTATCCGCACCCTGTCGCGGGCTTCGAGCTCATCGAGACGCATATCTCCTGGGTCCTGCTTACCGGCGAGTTTGCCTACAAGATCAAGAAACCGATGAACTTCGGCTTCCTCGACTTCACCGGCCTCGACCAGCGCGGGCATTTTTGTAACGAAGAGCTGCGCCTGAACCAGCGCCTGACCGAAGGTCTGTACCTGGAAGTGCTGCCGATCACCGGTAGCGTCGAAGCGCCGCAGATCGACGGCGAAGGCCCGGCGATCGAATACGCGCTGAAGATGCGCCAGTTCCCCCAGGGCCAGATGCTCAGCACCCTGCAGGCCAACGGCGAGCTGAACGCCGGCCATATCGACCAGATGGCCCGGCAGATCGCCGAGTTCCACCTGCAGGCGCCCAAGGTGCCGGTCGAACACCCCCTGGGCACCCCGGACGCGGTGATGGCACCGGTGGAGCAGAACTTCGAACAGATCCGCCCGTTCCTCAGCGACAAGGCCGACCTGCAGCAACTGGACGCACTGCAAGCCTGGGCCCAGGACAGCTTCAAGCGCCTGCACGGCCTGCTCGAAGCGCGCAAGGCCAATGGCTTCATCCGCGAATGCCACGGTGACATCCACCTGGGCAACGCCACCCTGATCGACGGCCAGGTGGTGATCTTCGACTGCATCGAGTTCAACGAGCCCTTCCGCCTGACCGACGTCTACGCCGACGTCGGCTTCCTGGCCATGGACCTCGAGGACCGCGGCCTGAAGTGCCTGTCGCGGCGCTTCATCAGTCAGTACCTGGAGCTGACCGGCGACTACCAGGGCCTGGAGCTGCTGAACTTCTACAAGGCCTACCGTGCCCTGGTGCGGGCCAAGGTCGCGCTGTTCAGCATGCCGGCCGAAGCCGATGGCGTGCAGCGCGCCACCACCCTGCGCACCTACCGCAACTATGCCAACCTGGCAGAGAGCTACAGCGCCATCCCTTCGCGCCTGCTGGCCATCACCCAGGGCGTCTCGGCGGTGGGCAAGAGCCACGTGGCGATGCGCCTGGTCGAGGCGCTCGGCGCAGTGCGCGTGCGCTCGGACGTCGAGCGCAAGCGCCTGTTCGGCAAGCAATCGGCGGCCGATGCCGGTCATCTGGAGGCCGGCATCTACGACAAGCAGGCCAGCGTTGCCACCTACCAGCGCCTGCACGAGCTGGCAGCGATCATCCTGCACGCCGGGTTCCCGGTGGTACTCGACGCCACCTACCTCAAGCATGAGCAGCGCAAGGCAGCGGCCGAGGTCGCCAGCGAGACCGGCGTGCCGTTCCTGATCCTCGACTGCCAAGCCCCGGACGCGGTGATCGCCAGCTGGCTGGCGCAACGCCAGGCCGAGGCCGTCGACCCGTCGGACGCCACCTTGGAGGTGGTCAAGGCGCAACAGGCCAGCCGCGATCCGCTGGATGCCGAGGAACTGGCGCAAAGCACCCGCGTCGACACCCAGGACGCCAACAACATGAACAAGGTGATCGAGCAGATTCGTCAACGCCTGCCCGGCCTCTGACCCGCCAGGCGTGAAGCAGTCGACAGTTCACGCCTGAAGTCCGGCGCCCCTCCAGTGATGGCATTACAATATCATCACACCCCACGGAGGAGGCGCCGCCATGAATCAACCCCGTCAGCTGGACAACGTACTGTTTGCGATGATCCGCGACGAGAAGATCGCGGCGTTCAACCGCGAGAAGCCCACCGACTCGCTCATCGACTTTCGCGGCGGTGATTTCCGTGGCCTGGACCTGCGCGACCTGGATGTGCGTGGCATCGACTTCACCGATGCCTACTTCCGCGCCGCCGACCTGCGTGGGCTGGACCTGCGGGAAAATGGCCTGGAAGGGGCGAGCCTGGCGCATGCGCAAATCTCCGGGACGTATTTCCCGGCCGAGCTGAGTGCCGACGAGATCCTGATGTCGGTGAAGTTCGGGACGCGGATGCGCTATCGCAGCCCACGCCACGGGTAAGCGCCTGGCCTGCACAAGGCTGTGGCCACGAGCCTTGCGGAACGGATACACGTGGGAGCGGGCTTGCCCCGCGATAGCATCAGCCCCTGCGATCGCCGTCGCGGGGCCAGCCCGCTCCCACGTTTGCCCGCTCCCGCTCAGCCAGAACGCTACATCCCGTCGGCCCCGATGGCAAAAGGCCGCGTAATCCACAACCCCCGCTACACTCCTCATTGACCTGCTCGCGATTTATCCCCACGACCCGTTCAGCCATCGCCAGGAGGCTCGATGAACGATGAATTGCAGCATCTGAAAAACCTTGGCAAGACCTCCGCGCAATGGCTGCATGCTGTCGGCATCCACAGTGCATCGGACCTGCGCCGGCTTGGCGCGGTGGGTGCCTATCAGGCCGTGAGAACGCGAGGGTTCCGGGCTTCGAAGGTGTTGTTGTATGCCATCGAGGGCGCCCTGCTGGACATGCACTGGAATGACCTGCCGGTCGAACGCAAGCAAGCGCTGAACCAGCAGCTCGATGCCAAATGCCCAGCCCAATCACAGAAGAACGAAAAATAATTCTGCAAAAGCATTGACTCCGAAATGAGAATCGTTATGATTATCACAACTGGTCGCGAGACCGGTTGGGTAACCTGAATGCTCCTTGGTTCGGACGCTCAGATTATCTCCTCATCAGGCTAATCACGGTTATTGACCCGGCTTTTTGCCGGGTCTTTTTTTGCCTGCGATTCAGTGGCCCTTGCGCAGTTGGGCGCAGTAGTCCTGTTCCGGTGTCGCCGGTGTGTACCAGACGAAGTCAGCCATGGCCGGCTCGACCGTTTCCCCCACTTCCGCCAGCAACAGCACCCTGTCTTCAGGCTTGGCGTCGAGGTCGGCCAGGTGCAGCGGCACGCCGAGATCCTTGCGCGCATGGTAGCTGCCGGTAAGCAGCAATGCCGGTTGCGGCGCGGCCAGCAGCCGCTCGGCGATGCGCCGGTCGCGCTGCTGCTGCACCGCCAGCATCGCTGGCAGCTGGCTTTCCGGCAGCAGGTTGCAATGCCCGGCACGCACCTGCGCCAGCAGCGCCTGCACCACTACCGGCGCATTGGAGCGCTCGCCAGGTGGTTTCGCTGGCTGGCGATAGGCCTGGCGGACCTCATCGGGCGACAGGTTAGCCGCCAGTAGCGGGTATGGCTGGCCCAGGGCCTCGCGCACGATCGGCCCGTACAGCGCCCAATCCCAGCCGGGCTGCCAGGCGAGCGCCTTCGGTAGGTCTGCTGCAGGCGTTACCTTGCCCTTCTGCGCATCGACCAGCGCCTGCTGTTGCGGCTCAAGCATTTCCAACAGCAGGCTGCCCTGCGCGCGGCGGCTCTCAAGGGCGCGCAGCAACCAGAGCTGCAGGCGGTGGTGGTCGGGGTTGTCGTGCTTTTCACCCACCAGCACGCGTGGCGCATCGGCCAGGCGCTGGACCAACTGCCCAGGGCTCAATGCCTGGCCGGTGGACAACTCGATGATCTGCCCCAACTGGACGTTGTCGCGGCCTTCGACCCCCTGCCAGGCAGGCACGGGTGGCAGGCTCGCCTGGCAACCGCCGAGCGCCAGCGCCAGGCAGATGGACAAGCCGGACAGCAAGGGATAGCGCATGGCGAATGGCTCCTAGCGAGTGATGATCAACGGATGGCCGCGCTCCGGGTGAGGTTGCACCAGGACGTCGATGCCGAACACCGCCCGCAGCGCCGTCGGTGTCAGCACTTGTTGCGGTGTGCCCAGTGCATGGCTGCGGCCCTGCTCCAACAAGAGAATATGGTCACAGTAGCGCGCCGCCAGGTTCAGGTCATGCAGGATCACCAGCACCGACGCGCCACGGTCGGCGAAACTGCGTACCGCCTGCAGCGTGGTGTGCTGATGCAGCGGGTCCAGCGCAGAAGTGGGTTCATCCAGCAACAGCGTGGTGCCGGGCTCGCCCGGCCACAGCTGGGCCAGCACCCGCGCCAGGTGCACGCGCTGGCGTTCCCCACCGGACAGCGCCAGGTAGCTGCGCTCGACCAGGTGCTGGGCATCCGCCGCCTCCAGCGCCGCCTCGATGATTTCCCGGTCGCGCTGACGGCCGCTGGCATGGGGCAGGCGGCCGAGGCCGACCACTTCCGCGACACTGAAGGCAAAGCCAAGGCTGGACACCTGTGGCAATACCGCCAGGCGTTGCGCCCGCGCCTGGCCCGACCAGGCGTCCAGTCCGCGCCCATCGAGCTGCACGCGCCCGGCGCTGGGCGCCAGTTCGCCACACAGGGCGCCGAGCAGGCTACTCTTGCCGGCGCCATTGGGCCCGAGCACACCCAGCACCTGCCCTGGCCGCAACGTGAGGTTGATGTCGTGCAGCACCTGGCTGCCACCGCGCTTGAGGGACAGCCCTTGGACGTCGAGCATCAGTTGCGCACCTTCACCAGCAGGAACAGGAAGAATGGCGCCCCGATAAAGGCGGTGACGATGCCGATCGGCAACTCCGCCGGGGCCAGGGCCAGGCGCGCGACCAGGTCGGCGAACAGTAGCAAGGTACCGCCCGCCAGCAACGAGGCCGGCAGCAGCACCCGATGATCCGGCCCCGCCACCAGCCGCACCAGGTGCGGCACCACCAGGCCGATGAAGCCGATCAGGCCGGCGGCGGCGACCGCCGCCCCCACGCCGAGCGCGGTGCAGAACACCAGCTCGCGCTTGAGCTTTTCGACCTCGATGCCCAGGTGCCGGGCCTCCGACTCCCCCAACAGCAACGCGTTGAGCGCCTGTGCCCGGCGCGGCAGCCACAAGGCCACGGCTGCCGCCATCAGTAGCAACGGCCACAGCCGCTCGTAGCTGGCGCCGTTCAGGCTGCCCAGGTTCCAGAAGGTCAGGGTGCGCAGGGTGGCATCGTCGGCCAGGTAAGTGAACAGGCCCACCGCCGAGCCGCCCAGCGCGGTCATCGCGATACCGGCCAGAAGCATGGTCGCCACGTTGGTCTGGCCGTCGCGCCGCCCCAGGCGATAGACCATCGCGGTCACGCCCAGACCACCGACGAAGGCACACAACGACAATAGATAAGGCGCGAACCAGTCAGGAATGCCGCCCAGCCAACTGCCGCCGACGATCGCCACCGCGGCCCCCAGGGCGGCGCCGCTGGCGACACCGACCAGCCCCGGATCGGCCAGTGGGTTGCGGAACAACCCCTGCATCGCCACGCCGGACAACGCCAGCACGGCGCCGACCGCCAGACCCAGCAGGGTTCGCGGCAGGCGGATCTGGCCGAGGATCATCTCGGCCTGTTCCAGGCCCTCGCCACTGACCGGCAACCCGACCAGGCGCAGGCCGGCGCGCAGGGTATCGAACAACGGCAGGCTGACCGGCCCCAGCGCCAGCGACAGCCACACCGCCAGCAGGCACAACAAGGCCAGGGTAATGAACAACGTACGTGGACGAACCCGCGGCATCATGGATTGAGGCTGGCCTTGGCGGCGGGATAGAAGCTGGCTGCCAGCTCATGCAGGGTGGCCGGCAGGCGCGGGCCGAGGCCGCCGACCAGCAACGTCGGGTCGAGCGACAGCAGGCGCTTGTCGCGCACCGCGCGGGACGTCGCCAGGGCCGGGTTTTCCTTGATCAGTGCCTGCAAGGCCTGTTCACCGCTGAGGGCACGGTCAGAGAACACCACCACGTCCGGATTCAGCGCGGCGAGGGCTTCCACCGAGAAGTTCTTGTAGCCCTGGTGATCGGCAAGATTGCGCCCACCCGCCTGGCGCAGCACCCAGTCCCCGGCAGTGCCCTGCCCGGCGATCATCGGCTTGGCGCCGGCATGCCCGACCAGCAGCAACACCCCAGGCGCCTTCTGCCCGGCCTGGGCCTGCTCGACCTGTTTGTGCAACGCCTCCAGCTGCTGACGGTAATCGGCAGCCAACGTCTTGGCCTTGTGCTCGTCGCCGAGCAATGCCCCCAGGTGCTTGAGGTTCTCGTCAACCGCGCCCACTTCGGCCTTGCTGGAGAACAGCTCGACCCGCACCCCGGCCTTGCGGATCTGCGCCAGCACCGGCGGTGGCCCCATTTCCTCGGTGCCCACCAGCACGTCAGGACGCAGGCTGAGGATGCCTTCGGCCGACAACTGGCGCTGGTAACCGATGCTGGGCAGCGCCTTGAGCGACTCAGGATGCTGGCTGGTGGTGTCGACGCCGACCAGGCGCTGCTCACCGCCCAGGGCGCTGATCCACTCGCTCAAGGCACCGCCGGCGCTTACCCAGCGCTGTGGCAGCTCGGCGGCCATGGTGTGGGTAGACAGGGCAAGAGCGGCGCACAGGGCAATCAAGGCAGCGGGACGGCGCATCATCGGATTCCTTTGCAGAGGGCGGGCAGCACACCTTGTGGCGGGCGGCACAAGTGCGCACCATAGACAGCCTGGCGCGACGAATGCGGGCAATTTGATAATTATTCGCATTGAAGCGTCAAGCCATCCCTTTGTCACACGGCTTAACCGGAAGACTCCGCTGCGATGCATTTTCTCTGCGCCTCCAACGACCTCGCCGAGGGCCACGGCCGCGCCTTCAGCGTAGCCGGCATAGCGCTGTTCGGCGTGCGCCGCCAGGGCACGGTCCACCTCTATCGCAACCGCTGCCCGCACCGGGGCATCCCGCTGAACTGGGCGGCGGACAGCTTTCTCGATGACAGCGCGAGCCTGATCCAGTGCGCCCATCACGGGGCCCAGTTCCTGATAGAAAGCGGCGAATGCATTACTGGCCCCTGCGCGGGCGAATGGCTGGATGCCCTGGACTGCCGGGAAGACAGCCAGGGCATCTGGCTTACGGATTGAGCAAAACCGGCAGCGGTCGGTCGATGACCAGTTGTTGGGCATCCAGGCGCGTGCCGTAGGCCAGCACCTCGACCCCTTCCGCCACCGCGGCGCGCAGCGCCTGGGCGTAGGCGGCGTCGATCTCCTGGGCCGGGCGCACGGCCTCGATGCCGGTCAGGTTCACGCAATACAGCTGCACTGCACGGATGCCCTGGCGTGCCAGGGCGGCCAGCTCGCGCAGGTGCTTGGCGCCGCGCTGGGTGACAGCGTCGGGAAACGCCGCCACGGGGGTATCGGGATAACCGAGGGTCACGCTCTTGACCTCGACGTAGGCCTTGTCGCCACTGGCGAACTCCAGATAGAAGTCGATACGGCTACGTTCCTCGCCATACGCCACTTCGCGCTTGAGCGTGGTGAACCCGGCAAGCTCCGTGATCACCCCGGCCCGCAGCGCTTCCTCCACCACCGCATTGGCGCGCCCGGTGTTGACGCAGGCCAGCCGCCCCTGGGGCGTTTCGCTGATCTCCCAGGTACCGGGCAGCTTGCGCTTGGGATCGTTGGAGCGGCTGAACCATACGTGCCCGCCCTCGCGCATGCAATTGAGCATGGAGCCAGTGTTGGGGCAGTGAATGGTCAACTGCTCGCCAGTTGCCAGCTCGATGTCGGCCAGGAAGCGTTTATAGCGGCGTAGCAGTCGCGCCCGTTCCAGTTGCGGAAACAGCATCCGTCAGCCCTGCCAGCTTTTCAGGCCACGGGCGATGCGCTGCACCGCCTCCTCCAGACGTGGCAGGCTCTGGGTGTAGGCAAAGCGCACGTGGTGGCCGGCCTGGTAACGACCGAAGTCCAGCCCCGGGGTGAATGCCAGGTGCTCGGTTTCGAGGAAGTGCCTGCAGAACGCGAAGGCATCGCCGCCGAACGCGCTGATATCGGCGTACAGATAGAAGGCGCCTTGCGGCTCCACGGCGATGCCGAAGCCCAACTCGCGCAACGCCGGCAACAGGTAGTCGCGGCGGCGGGCAAACTCGGCGCGACGCTCCTCGAGGATGGCCAGGGTTTGCGGCTCGAAGCAGGCCAGCGCGGCATGCTGGGCCATGCTCGGAGCACTGATGTAGAGGTTCTGCGCCAGCTTTTCCAGGTCCGCCACCGCCGACGGCGGCGCCACCAGCCAGCCCAGGCGCCAGCCGGTCATGCCGAAATACTTGGAAAAACTGTTCAACACGAAGGCCTCATCGTCGACTTCCAGCACGCTCGGCGCCTCCATGCCGTAGGTGAGGCCGTGGTAGATCTCGTCCACCACCAGATGCCCATGGCGCTCGCGGGTGGCCTTGGAAAGGCTGGCCAGCTCGTCGCGGTCGAGCACCGTGCCGGTCGGGTTGGCCGGCGACGCCACCAGGGCACCTACCGTGTCCTTGTCCCAGTAACGATCGACCAGATCGGCAGTCAGCTGGTAATTGACCTCCGGCCCCACCGGCACCAGCTGCGCGCCGCCTTCGACCAGGCGCAGGAAGTGGCGGTTGCACGGGTAGCCCGGATCGGCCAACAGCCAGTGCTTGCCCGGGTCGACCAGCAAGCTGCTGGCCAACAGCAAGGCGCCTGAGCCACCCGGGGTAACGAGAACCCGCTCGGGGTCGAGGTCCACACCGTAGCGCTGGCCATAGAACCCGGCAATCGCTTCGCGCAGTTGCGGCAGCCCGCGGGCGGCGGTGTAGCGGGTGTGACCATCGGCCAATGCCTGCTGGCCTGCGGCGACGATGGGTGCGGCGGTGGTGAAGTCCGGCTCGCCGATCTCCAGGTGGATCACATCATGACCGGCGGCCTGCAGCTCGTTGGCGCGCGCCAGCAGGGCCATCACGTGGAAGGGTTCGATGGCGCGACTGCGCGCACTGTGTGGCTGAGCCATGGGCCTTCTCTCAATTGGGTCTAAACTGGTGATTCTACCTGTGCGCCGCAGCGAACGTGCCGCCCGCCCTGCTGTCAATAGCAGGAATAGGGCGGGGTAGCGCACCCCGGATCTATCTGGTAAGTTCGGCGGCTCGCAGTCGCAGGGCCGGCGGGTGCCGGCGATGGAAGCAAGCCTGCGCATTGGATCAGATGAGTGAGAGGCGGTCTATTCATGTCCACCGTAGAAAAGCAAAAAACCAGTCAGTCCATGTACGGTGTAGAGCCCTATAAAGAAACCAAGGGCGAAGAGTACATGGGGGAGCCCATGCGCAAGCACTTCACCAAGCTTCTGGGAGCATGGAAGCTTGAGTTGATGACGAGCGTGGACCAGACCGTGACGCACATGAAGGACGAGGCAGCCAACTTCCCAGACCCGGCTGACCGTGCCAGCCAGGAAGAAGAATTCGCCCTGGAACTGCGCAACCGTGATCGTGAGCGCAAGCTGATCAAGAAGATCGACAAGACCCTGCAGAAGATTCAGGACGAAGAGTACGGCTGGTGCGACTCCTGCGGTATCGAGATCGGCCTGCGCCGCCTCGAAGCCCGCCCGACCGCCGACCTGTGCTTCGACTGCAAGGAAATTGCCGAGAAGAAGGAAAAGACTGTCGGTAAAGGCTGATTCCAGAACCTCGCAGACGGGGCGTACTGGTTGTGGAGGCGGGCTTGCCCGCTCCTGCAATCGGTACGCCCCGTCTTCATTTATATAGCTGTGCAATCCATGAATGACTCCCGCTACATCGGCCGCTTCGCCCCCACCCCCAGCGGCTTTCTGCACTTCGGCTCGCTGGTGGCCGCCCTCGCCTCCTGGCTCGACGCCCGCGCGGTCGATGGCCGCTGGTTGCTGCGCATGGAAGACACCGACCCGCCCCGGGAAATGCCTGGGGCACGCGATGCGATCCTGCAGACCCTGGAGCGCTACGGCCTGGAGTGGGACGGCGAATTAGTGTTCCAGAGCCAGCGCCACGAGGCCTATGCCGCCGTGGTCGACCGTTTGTTCAGCATGGGCCTGGCCTATGCCTGCACCTGCTCGCGCAAGCAACTGGAAGGGTACGACGGTATCTACCCAGGCTTTTGTCGTAACGCCGGGCATCCCCGGCAAGGCGCGGCCATTCGCCTGCGCGTGCCGGAACTGATCTACCGCTTCACGGATCGCGTCCAGGGTAGCTTCGAACAGCACCTGGGACGCGAGGTGGGCGACTTCGTCATCCAGCGCCGTGACGGGCTCTATGCCTACCAATTGGCGGTGGTACTGGACGATGCGTGGCAGGGCGTTACCGACATCGTGCGCGGCGCCGACCTGCTGGACAACACGCCCCGCCAGCTGTACCTGCAGGAGCTGCTGGGGTTCTCGCAGCCGCGTTACCTGCACATTCCGTTGATCGTGCAGCCCGACGGGCACAAGCTGGGCAAGTCGTATCGCTCGCCGCCGCTAGAGGCCGACCAGGCGACGCCGTTGCTGTTGCGAGCCCTGCGGGCATTGGGGCAGCAGACCGATCCGGCACTGGCGGGGGCCAGCCCGGCCGAGGTGCTGGCGGTGGCGCGCCAGCAGTGGCGGCCGGAGCACATTGCGCGGCAGATGACGGTGCCCGAGGCTGATTTGCGCTGAGGCAGTAGCGGCCCTATCGCGGGGCAAGCCCGCTCCCACGCAATCCACTTCGCGGGCTTGCCCTGCGATAGGGCCAGAACAAGCAAAACCAGGCTCAAAAGCCCAACAAATTCAAACCCTTGGCTAACAGCCCCGATTCCCGCTAGCATCGCCCCAGCCATTTGCGCCAATAATAAGTCCAAACCGCAGCGCCCAACCCATCGAGGCCAGCATGTACATCTATCGTTTGGTCCTGCTTCTGGTGGTGGGGATCTACCTGTTCTCCCCCGCCATCATGGACTGGTGGATCGAGCCGACCGGTGCCTGGTACCGTCCCTACCTGCTCTGGCTGATCCTCATCGTCGTCACCTTCATCCTGCAGAGCCAACGAGATGCCGATGAGCTTTAGCCTGACCCAGATGATCCTGATCAGCGCCGCCTACCTGCTGGTGCTGTTCAGCGTGGCCTGGATCAGCGAGCGCGGGCTGATCCCGCGGGCGATCATTCGCCACCCCCTGACCTACACCTTGTCGCTGGGCGTCTACGCCAGTGCCTGGGCCTTCTATGGCTCGGTCGGCCTGGCCTATCAATATGGCTACGGCTTCCTTGCCTGTTACCTGGGGGTGTCCGGGGCCTTCCTGCTGGCCCCGGTGCTGCTCTATCCGATCCTCAAGATCACCCGCACCTACCAGCTCTCCTCACTGGCCGACCTGCTGGCGTTTCGCTTCCGCAGCACCTGGGCCGGCGCGCTGACCACCATCTTCATGCTGATCGGCGTGCTGCCCTTGCTGGCCCTGCAGATCCAGGCCGTGGCCGATTCGATCAGCATCCTCACCGGCGAGCCGGTCAAGGCGCGGGTGGCGTTTGCCTTCTGCGTGCTGATCATCCTGTTCACCATCTTCTTCGGCTCACGCCATATCGCCACCCGCGAAAAGCACGAAGGCCTGGTGTTCGCCATCGCCTTCGAATCGGTGATCAAGCTGTTGGCGCTGGGCGGTATCGGCCTTTATGCGCTGTACGGCGTGTTCGGTGGCCCGCATGGGCTGGAGGTCTGGCTGCTGCAGAACCAGACCGCCCTCGCCGCCCTGCACACCCCGCTGCAGGAAGGCCCCTGGCGCACCCTGCTGCTAGTGTTCTTCGCCTCGGCGATCGTCATGCCGCACATGTACCACATGGCCTTCACCGAAAACCTCAGCCCGCGCTCGCTGGTCAGCGCCAGCTGGGGCCTGCCGCTGTTCCTGCTGCTGATGAGCCTGGCCGTGCCGCTGGTGCTGTGGGCCGGCCTGCGCCTGGGCGCCAGCACCAACCCCGAGTACTTCACCCTGGGCCTGGGCATCGCCGCCAACAACGAAGCGCTGGCGCTGCTGGCCTATGTCGGTGGCTTGTCGGCCGCCAGCGGGCTGATCATCGTCACCACCCTGGCGCTGTCGGGCATGGCCTTGAACCACCTGGTGCTGCCGCTGTACCAGCCGCCGGCCGAAGGCAATATCTACCGCTGGCTGAAGTGGACGCGCCGGGCGCTCATCGTTGCAATCATCACCGCCGGCTTCGTCTTCTACCTCACCCAGAACAACCACCAGAGCCTGGCCAACCTGGGCATCGTCGCCTTCGTCGCCACTTTGCAGTTCCTGCCCGGGGTGCTTTCGGTGCTGTACTGGCCGACCGCCAACCGACGAGGGTTCATCGCCGGCCTGCTGGCCGGCATGCTGGTGTGGATGGTGACCATGCTGCTGCCGCTGCTGGGCAACCTGCAGGGCTTCTACATCCCGTTGCTGGACATGATCTACGTGCTGGACGACACCAGCTGGCACATGGCGGCCATCGCCTCGCTTGCGGCCAACGTCCTGCTGTTCACCCTGATCTCGCTGTTCACCAATGCCAGCAGCGAAGAGGTCAGCGCCGCCGAGGCCTGCGCGGTGGACAACGTGCGCCGCCCGCAACGCCGCGAACTGCATGCCGCCTCGCCCCAGGAGTTCGCCACCCAGCTGGCCAAGCCGCTGGGCGCCAAGGCTGCGCAAAAAGAGGTGGAGCAGGCCCTGCGCGACCTCTACCTGCCCTTCGACGAGCGCCGCCCCTATGCCCTGCGGCGCCTGCGCGACCGCATCGAGGCCAATCTGTCCGGCCTGATGGGGCCGAGCGTGGCGCAGGACATGGTCGAGACCTTCCTGCCGTACAAGTCCGGCAACGAGAACTACGTCACCGAGGACATCCACTTCATCGAGAGCCGCCTCGAGGACTATCACTCGCGCCTGACCGGCCTTGCCGCCGAGCTCGACGCCCTGCGCCGCTATCACCGCCAGACCCTGCAGGAACTGCCCATGGGCGTGTGCTCGCTGGCCAAGGACCAGGAGATCCTGATGTGGAACAAGGCGATGGAGGAGCTCACCGGCATCGCCGCCAAGCATGTGGTCGGCTCACGCCTGGTGACCATCGCCGAACCCTGGCGCGGCCTGCTGCAAGGCTTCATCAACGTGCCCGACGAACACCTGCACAAGCAGCGCCTGGTCCTCGATGGCCAGCCGCGCTGGCTGAACCTGCACAAGGCGGCCATCGACGAGCCGCTGGCCCCGGGCAACAGCGGCCTGGTGCTGCTGGTCGAGGACCTCACCGAGACCCAGGCGCTGGAGGACAAGCTGGTGCATTCCGAGCGCCTGGCCAGCATCGGCCGCCTCGCCGCGGGCGTGGCCCACGAGATCGGCAACCCGATCACCGGCATCGCTTGCCTGGCGCAGAACCTGCGCGAAGAACGCGAGGGCGACGGCGAGATCATCGAACTGTCCAGCCAGATCCTCGAGCAGACCAAGCGCGTGTCGCGCATCGTCCAGTCGCTGATGAGCTTCGCCCACGCCGGCGGCAGCCAGCAGAACAGCGAGGAGCCAGTGTGCCTGGCCGAGGTGGCGCAGGATGCCATTGGTCTGCTGGCGTTGAACCGGCGCAATTTCGAAGTACAGTTCTTCAACCTCTGCGACCCGCAACACTGGGTCGAGGGCGACCCGCAACGCCTGGCCCAGGTGCTGATCAACCTGCTCTCCAACGCCCGCGACGCCTCGCCGCCCGGCAGCGCCGTGCGCGTGCGCAGTGAAATCAACGAGCACACCGTCGACCTGGTGGTCGAGGATGAAGGCAGCGGTATTCCGAAAAGCATCATGGACCGCCTGTTCGAACCCTTCTTCACCACCAAGGACCCGGGCGAAGGAACCGGACTGGGGCTCGCTCTGGTCTATTCCATCGTGGAAGAGCATTATGGGCAAATCACCATCGACAGCCCGGCCGACATCGAGCGCCAACGTGGTACCCGGATCCGCGTGACCCTGCCCCGGCATGTCGTAGCGACGTCCCCTGAAATTCGAGACCGTCGAGAGAATTGAATCAATGCCGCATATTCTGATCGTCGAAGACGAAACCATCATCCGCTCGGCCCTGCGTCGCCTGCTCGAGCGGAACCAGTACCAGGTCAGCGAAGCCGGCTCGGTGCAGGAAGCCCAGGAACGCTTCAGCATTGCCACCTTCGACCTGATCGTCAGTGACCTGCGCCTGCCGGGTGCCCCGGGTACCGAGCTGATCAAGCTCGGCCAGGGCACGCCGGTACTGATCATGACCAGCTACGCCAGCCTGCGCTCGGCAGTGGACTCGATGAAAATGGGCGCGGTGGACTACATCGCCAAGCCCTTCGACCACGACGAGATGCTCCAGGCCGTGGCGCGTATCCTGCGCGACCGGGTGAACGCCCCGGCCTCGGCGCCGGCCGGCGAGCCCCGGACCGCCAATGGCAAGGCCAGCACGGACAAGGCCAGCCCCGCCGCCGCCAACGGCGAGATCGGCATCATCGGCTCCTGCCCGCCGATGCAGGACATGTTCGTGAAGATTCGCAAGGTCGCGCCAACCGACTCCAATGTGCTGATCCAGGGCGAGTCCGGCACCGGTAAAGAGCTGGTCGCCCGCGCCCTGCACAACCTCTCGCGCCGGGCAAAGGCACCGATGATCTCGGTGAACTGCGCGGCGATCCCGGAAACCCTCATCGAGTCGGAACTGTTCGGCCACGAGAAGGGTGCCTTCACCGGCGCCAGCGCGGGCCGTGCGGGGCTGGTCGAAGCCGCCGATGGTGGCACCCTGTTCCTCGACGAGATCGGCGAGCTGCCACTGGAAGCCCAGGCCCGACTGCTGCGGGTGTTGCAGGAAGGCGAGATCCGCCGGGTGGGTTCGGTGCAATCGCAGAAGGTCGACGTGCGCCTGATCGCGGCCACCCACCGCGACCTGAAGAACCTGGCCAAGGCCGGGCAGTTCCGTGAAGACCTGTACTACCGCCTGCATGTGATCGCCCTGAAATTGCCAGCCCTGCGCGAGCGCGGCAGCGACGTCAACGAGATCGCCAATGCCTTCCTTGCCCGCCAGAGCGCACGGATCGGCCGCGACGACCTGCATTTTTCCCACGATGCCGAGCAAGCCATCCGCCATTACAGCTGGCCGGGCAACGTGCGCGAGCTGGAAAACGCGGTGGAGCGCGCGGTAATCCTCAGCGAAAGCGCGGAAATTTCCGCCGACCTGCTGGGCATCGACATCGAGCTTAGCGACCTGGAAGACGACGACATGCTGGACAACCTGCCGGCGCTTGCCAGCAGCAACAGCGCCAGCCATGAGCCGACCGAGGACCTGTCGCTGGAGGATTACTTCCAGCACTTCGTGCTCGAGCACCAGGACCACATGACCGAAACCGAACTGGCCCGCAAGCTGGGCGTCAGCCGCAAATGCCTGTGGGAACGCCGCCAGCGCCTGGGCATCCCGCGGCGCAAGAGCAACGCCACCAGCGACAACTGATTCTGTGTAATCCGATCGCGGGGCAAGCCCGCTCCCACAGCGCGTGGGGGCAGGCTTGCCCCGCGGTCGTTTGGGGGTAACACATCAGTTACCGCAAAAATCTGTTACCTACCCTGCCGGGCGTAACATCCCCCGAGGCGTAAGGTAACGAAATTTCTACATTTGCCCCGCGGCAAAACCTGCCTGAAACGCTGAACCCCCCGATTTCATTGGGTTTTCAAAAGTTGGCACGGCACCTGCTATATGTCTGGTACAAGAACAATAACAAGCACTGCAACTCAGAATAAGAACAAGACGAAACGGCTCACGCACAATAAAAACAAGACGGCGGAGGCGCAGCTAACTGATTCTTTTGGAGAGGCGTTGTGTTTGGGGCTTGCCCCACGATCAGGCAGAGAACAACAAAAACTGCACTCAAAAGCAGCACCTGAACTGATTGGATCGACAGATCAGCATCAACTCGGCGACCAAAGCAATCCGTTTGCTCTTCACCCCCGGTTTGGGGGTCGTCCACAAGCTTCGAGATTTGTGGACAGGGCATTCAACAAAAACAAGAAGCCCGGCAGAAGAACAATAAGAGCACGCAACGACTTGATGGGGAGCTTCGGCTCCCCATGTCGTTTCTCACTTCTGCATCACGCTTGGCACACCGCCTACACCATTCCCCCAGTAAATGCTAGAATCCCCGCCCATCATGCGGCCATTCTCCTATCCTTGGCCGATCATTCCTTCAAACAGTGCATCCCATGCTGAAGAAGCTGTTCCAGTCGTTCCGCCCGCCCGTTCGTGGCCAGCACCACAGGCGCACCACGCCTGAAGTGATCAACAAGAGCCAGCACTCGCTGCAGCGCAGCCAGTTCAGCCGCCATGCCGTGGGCATTGTCGAGCGCCTGCAGGCGGCCGGTTACCAGGCTTATCTGGTCGGTGGCTGCGTGCGCGACCTGCTGCTGGGCATCACGCCCAAGGACTTCGACGTGGCCACCAGCGCCACCCCCGAGCAGATCCGCGCGGAGTTCCGCAACGCCCGTATCATCGGCCGGCGCTTCAAGCTGGTCCACGTGCATTTCGGCCGTGACATCATCGAGGTCGCCACCTTCCGCGCGCCCCACTCCGATGACGACCAGTCCGATAGCCACCGTTCGTCGCACAATGCCAGCGGTCGCATCCTGCGCGACAACGTGTACGGCACTTTGGAAGAAGACGCGCAACGCCGCGACTTCACCATCAACGCCCTGTACTACGACCCGGTCAGCGAGCGCATCCTCGACTACGCCAACGGTGTCCACGACATCCGTAACCGGCTGCTGCGCCTGATCGGCGATCCGACCCACCGTTACCAGGAAGATCCGGTACGCATGCTGCGCGCCGTGCGCTTCGCCGCCAAGCTGGACTTCGGCATCGAGAAGCACACCGTGCAGCCGATCCGCGAGCTGGCGCCGATGCTGCGCGACATCCCACCCGCGCGCCTGTTCGAGGAAAGCCTCAAGCTGTTCCTCAACGGCCAGGGGGCGATCACCTTCGAGATGCTGGTCGACCTGCAACTGTTCGAGCCATTGTTCCCGGCCAGCAGCCATGCCTTGGAAGAACGTCCGAGCTACACCCACAGCTTGATCAGCCAGGCATTGGCCAACACCGACCTGCGCGTCAAGCAGGGCAAGCCGGTGACACCCGCCTTCCTGTTCGCCGCGCTGCTCTGGCCAGCCCTGCCAAGCCGCGTACTGTACCTGCAGAGCCAAGGCGTGCCGCCGATCCCGGCCATGAACGGCGCGGCCCACGACCTGATCGCCGAACAGTGCGCACGCATCGCCATTCCCAAGCGCTTCACCCTGCCGATCCGCGAGATCTGGGACATGCAGGAGCGCCTGCCAAGGCGCAGCGGCAAGCGCGCCGACATGCTGCTCGACAACCCGCGGTTCCGCGCTGGCTACGACTTCCTGCTGCTGCGTGAAAGCGCCGGCGAGGAAACCGACGGGTTGGGCCAATGGTGGACCGACTACCAGGACGCCAACGACAGCCAGCGCCGCGACATGATCCGCGAACTGGGCAACCGTGACGACGCTGCTGGCGCCGGTGCCGGCCCACGCAAGCGCAAGCGCAGTGGCGGCAAGCGCAAGCGTGACGACGAGCAGGCGTGGGACTGAGCATGACCACCCGTGCGTACATCGGCCTGGGCAGCAACCTGGATGAGCCCGCCGAGCAGCTGCGCAGCGCCCTGCAGGCGCTGGACCTGATCGCCGAGACGCGCCTGACGGCGGCCTCGGCGCTCTACACCAGCGATTCGCTGCTGCCGGGCCAGCCACGCTACACCAACGCCGTGGCGGCCATCGACACGGCACTGACACCGCTGGACCTGCTGGACGCCCTGCAGGCCATCGAAAACAGCCAGGGCCGCGTACGCAAGGAGCGCTGGGGCCCACGCACCCTCGACCTGGACATGCTGCTGTTCGGCGACCAGGTCATCGATGCGCCGCGCCTGAAAGTGCCGCACTACCACATGCACGCCCGCCCCTTCGTGCTGTACCCGCTCGCCGAGCTGGTGCCCGCCAGCTTCCGCCTTGCCGACGGCCGCCCCCTCGCGCAACTGCTCGAGGACTGCCCGTTCGTCGGCCTGGAACGCCTGTAAATCGGGCGTTTCAGACGGCGGTAACGCCAGTAACACCCACGCCGTAACAATGCGGTAACACGGCTGGTTGACTTCCCCCACCTCGCTCACGACTATAGGCGTCCCGCGGCGCTACTGTGCCGCAATCACCCATTTAGGCTCGGACGGATCTGTGCCCGAACATCACGACCGATGATGTGCCGCTCCGGAAGATGAATACACGCGTTGTACGCAGTTGTTGTTCACAGCGCCTGAACGAGGACTCCCCTACATGCCTGAAGTAACCCTGACCACCCTGCACGGCCTGAAGGCCAAGGGTGAAAAAATCACCATGCTGACCTGCTACGACGCGACCTTCGCCAAGGCAGCCAGCCAGGCCGGCGTGGAAGTGCTGCTGGTGGGCGACTCCCTGGGCATGGTCCTGCAGGGCCATGACAGCACCCTGCCCGTCACCAACCGTGACATGGCCTACCACACCGCCTGCGTCAAACGCGGCAACGATGGGGCGTTGATTCTCGCCGACCTGCCGTTCATGGCCCACGCCACACCCGAGCAGGCTTTCGCCAACGCCGCCGAACTGATGCGCGCTGGCGCCCACATGCTCAAGATCGAAGGCGCCGCCTGGCTGGGCGAGACCATCCGCCTGCTGGCCGAACGCGGCGTGCCGGTTTGCGCGCACATGGGCCTGACCCCGCAGACGGTCAACGTGCTGGGCGGCTACAAGGTCCAGGGGCGCCAGGAAGCCCAGGCACGGCAGATGCGCGCCGACGCCATCGCCCTGGAACAGTCCGGCGCGGCCATGCTGTTGCTCGAGTGCGTACCCAGCGAGCTGGCCGCGGAAATCTCCCAGGCCGTGAGCATTCCGGTGATCGGCATCGGTGCCGGCAATGCCACTGATGGCCAGGTGCTGGTGCTGCACGACATGCTCGGGCTGTCGCTGAGCGGCCGCGTGCCGAAGTTCGTGAAGAACTTCATGGCCGGCCAGCCGGACATCCAGAGTGCCCTGGCCGCCTATGTCCGCGCGGTCAAGGAAGTCAGCTTCCCCGGCAGCGAACATGGGTTCAGCGCATGAATACCGTCAAGACCGTCCGTGAGCTGCGCGCCGCCGTGGCCCGCGCCCGTGGCGAGGGCAAGCGCATCGCCTTCGTGCCGACCATGGGCAACCTGCACAGCGGCCACGCCGCCCTGGTGACCAAGGCCGCCCAGCGCGCCGACTTCGTGGTCGCCAGCATCTTCGTCAACCCGTTGCAGTTCGGCGCCGGCGAAGACCTGGACAAGTACCCGCGCACCCTCGCCGCCGACCAGGAGAAACTGCTCCAGGCCGGCTGCCACCTGCTGTTCGCCCCTACCGTCGAGGAGATGTACCCCGATGGCATGACCGTGCAGACCCGCGTCAGCGTGCCGCAACTGTCCGAAGGGCTGTGCGGCGCCAGCCGTCCTGGCCACTTCGAAGGCGTGGCGACCGTGGTCAGCAAGCTGTTCAACATGGTCCAGCCGGACCTGGCCGTGTTCGGCGAAAAGGATTTCCAGCAACTGGCGGTGATCCGCGCCATGGTCCGCGACTTGAACATGCCGATCCAGATCATCGGCGAGCCGACTGTGCGCGCCGAGGATGGTCTGGCGCTGTCATCGCGCAATGGCTACCTGACAACAGAACAGCGTGCCGCCGCGCCGGCGCTGTACCGTGTGCTGAGCGCCATGGCCGACGCCTTGCGCCGCGGCCAGCGCGACTACGCGGCGCTGATCGCCGAGGGCCAGGCACAACTCGAAGCCGCCGGGTTCCGTAAGGATTACCTGGAAGTACGCCACGCCGTCACCCTGCGCCCGGCTCAGGTCGATGACCGTGACCTGGTGGTGATCGCCGCAGCTTACCTGGGCAACACCCGGCTGATCGACAATCTCTATCTGCACCTGGAAGAGCAGACCGCCTGAGCTCGACGCGTGGGAGCGGCTCAACGTCGCCCCACGCGTGCCCTGGGTATCAGGCCGGTGACAATTTTTAATCCGCGCCGCCCGCCTCCCCCCATTCCCGCCTTGGCGCCAATGCCTATAATGTCCAGCTTGCAACCGGCAATGACTGCCGCTGTCCAAGCCTGACCATGCAACAAGGAAACCACCCGCAATGGCGTATTACCGTACCCCCCACGATGTGACGGCGCTGCCCGCCTGGCAGGCGCTCCAGCAACACCGCGACGCCATGCAGGGCTTCAGCATGCGCGAAGCCTTCGCCGCCGACGGCAAGCGCTTCGACCAGTTCTCCTTGAGCAGCTGCGGCCTGTTTCTCGACTACTCGAAGAACCTGATCACCGAGCAGACCCGAGACCTGCTGGTCAACCTGGCCAAGGAAGTCGACCTGGAAGCAGCCATCAAGTCGATGTTCAGCGGCGAGATCATCAACGCCTCCGAAGGCCGCCCGGTGCTGCACACCGCCCTGCGCCGCCCGGTCGGCGACAAGCTCAGCGTGAACGGCGTCAACGTGATGCCTGAAGTGCACAAGGTGCTGAACCAGATCACCGAACTGGTCGGGCGCATCCACGACGGCCTGTGGCGCGGCTACAGCGAGAAGCCGATCACCGACGTGGTCAACATCGGCATCGGCGGCTCGTTCCTGGGCCCCGAGCTGGTCTCCGAGGCTCTGCTGCCCTACGCCCAGCGCGGCGTGCGCTGCCACTACCTGGCGAACATCGACGGCAGCGAGTTCCATGAACTGTCGGCCAACCTGCGCGCCGAGACCACCCTGTTCATCGTGTCGTCGAAGTCGTTCAACACCCTCGAAACCCTGAAGAACGCCATGGCCGCGCGTACCTGGTACCTGGCCCAGGGCGGATCGGAAGCCGAGCTGTACCGCCACTTCATCGCCGTGTCGAGCAACAAGGCCGCGGCCGTGGCCTTCGGCATCCGCGAAGAGAACATCTTCCCGATGTGGGACTGGGTGGGCGGGCGTTACTCGCTGTGGTCGGCCATCGGCCTGCCGATCGCCCTGGCCATCGGCACCGCCAACTTCAAGGAGCTGCTGTCCGGCGCCTACACCATGGACCAGCACTTCCAGACCGCGCCGTTCGAGAAGAACATGCCGGTGCTGCTGGCCTTGCTGGGCGTGTGGTACGGCAACTTCTGGGGCGCCCGCAGCCACGCGATCCTGCCGTACGACCACTACCTGCGCAACATCACCAAGCACCTGCAGCAGCTGGACATGGAGTCCAACGGCAAGAGCGTGCTGACCGATGGCACGCCGGTGCAGACCGAAACCGGCCCGGTGATCTGGGGCGGCGTCGGCTGCAACGGCCAACATGCCTACCACCAGTTGCTGCACCAGGGCACCCAGCTGATCCCGGCCGACTTCATCGTGCCTGTAGTGAGCTTCAACCCGGTGGCCGACCATCACCAGTGGCTGTACGCCAACTGCCTGTCGCAGAGCCAGGCACTGATGCTCGGCAAGACCCGCGAGGAAGCCGAGGCCGAACTGCGCGCCAAGGGCCTGAACCAGGACGACATCGCCAAGCTGGCGCCGCACAAGGTGATCCCGGGCAACCGCCCGAGCAACACCCTGGTGGTCGAGCGCATCAGCCCGCGCCGCCTTGGCGCGCTGGTGGCAATGTACGAACACAAGGTGTTCGTGCAAAGCGTGGTCTGGGGCATCAACGCCTTCGACCAGTGGGGCGTGGAGCTGGGCAAGGAACTGGGCAAGGGTGTGTACCAGCGCCTGGTCGGCGCCCAGGAAGACAGCGCCGAGGATGGCTCGACCCAAGGCCTGATCAACTACTTCCGCGGCCGTCATCGCGGCTGATCGACCTGTAGCTGTCAATCGCGGGGCAAATCGCATCGGTGCGCCGATGCGGCTTGCCCCGCGATGCTTTCCGCCCGGGAACACCCCCACCTTCTACACTGTCCATCGAATAGCCGTTGCAGTCCCTCGCCCCTAACAAGAGCAGGACCACCCGCCATGTTCGATATCCGCGACTATCCCGAGGCATTGGCCGTCAGCCAGGCCGCTACACCCTCCGACGCCGACTACCGCCGCCTCTATCGCCAGTCGGTGGACGACCCCGACACCTTCTGGACCGAGCAGGCCAAGCGCCTGGACTGGATCAAGCCCTGGTCGAGCGTGCAGCAATGCGACCTGAAGACCGGCACGGCACGCTGGTTCGACGGCGCCCAGCTGAATGTCAGCCATAACTGCATCGATCGCCACCTGGCCACCCGCGGCGAACAGACCGCCCTGCTCTGGGAGGGCGACGATCCCAAGGACAGCAAGGCCATCAGCTACCGCGAGCTGCACCGCCAGGTGTGCCGGCTGGCCAATGCCCTGAAAGCCCGGGGTGTGAACAAAGGCGATCGGGTGTGCATCTACATGCCGATGATCCCCGAGGCCGCCTACGCGATGCTCGCCTGCACCCGCATCGGCGCCATTCACTCGGTGGTGTTTGGCGGTTTCTCCCCCGATGCCCTGCGCGACCGCATCCTCGACGCCGATTGCCGTACCGTGATCACTGCCGACGAAGGGGTGCGCGGCGGCAAGCGCATACCGCTCAAGCAGAATGTCGACAAGGCGCTGGCCAGCTGCCCGGCCGTCAGCAGCGTGCTCGTGGTCAAGCGCACCGGCGGTGACGTCGGCTGGAGCGAAGGCCGTGACCTCTGGTACCACGAGGCAACGGCAAAGGCCGACGACGACTGTCCGCCCGAACCGATGAGCGCCGAGGACCCGCTGTTCATCCTCTACACCTCCGGCAGCACCGGCAAACCCAAGGGCGTGCTGCACAGCACCGCCGGCTACTTGCTGCAGGCCACGATGACCTTCAAGCTGGTGTTCGATTACCGCGACGGCGAAGTGTTCTGGTGCACCGCCGACGTCGGCTGGGTCACCGGCCACAGCTATATCGTCTATGGCCCGCTGGCCAACGGCGCGATCTCGCTGATGTTCGAAGGCGTGCCCAACTACCCCGACACCTCGCGTTTCTGGCGAGTGGTGGACAAGCATCAGGTGAACATCTTCTACACCGCGCCCACCGCGTTGCGGGCCCTGATGCGTGAAGGCTCCGGCCCGCTGCAGGGCACATCGCGCCAGAGCCTGCGCCTGCTCGGCAGCGTCGGCGAGCCGATAAACCCGGAGGCCTGGGAATGGTACTTCGAGGCGGTCGGGCAGAAACGCTGCCCCATCGTCGACACCTGGTGGCAGACCGAGACCGGCGGCATCATGCTCACGCCCCTTCCCGGCACACAGAGGCTCAAGCCCGGTTGCGCCACCCAACCGATGTTCGGCGTGCAGCCGGTGCTGCTGGATGAAAAAGGCAAGCTCATCGAGGGGCCAGGCGCCGGCCTGCTGGCGATCAAGGCCAGCTGGCCCGGGCAGATCCGCAGCGTCTACGGCGATCACCAGCGCATGGTCGACACCTACTTCAAGCCCATGCCCGGCTATTACTTCACCGGCGACGGCGCCCGCCGCGACGCCGATGGCGACTACTGGATCACCGGGCGCATCGACGATGTGATCAATGTCTCCGGCCACCGTATCGGTACCGCCGAGGTAGAGAGCGCGCTGGTGCTGCACGACAGCGTCGCCGAAGCCGCGGTGGTCGGTTATCCCCATGACCTCAAGGGCCAGGGCGTCTATGCCTTCGTAACCCCCATGAACGGCATAGAACCGGATGATGCGCTCAAGGCCGAACTGCTGGCCCTGGTCAGCAAGGAAATCGGCAGCTTCGCCAAGCCCGAGCTGATCCAGTGGGCGCCCGCCCTGCCCAAGACCCGTTCGGGCAAGATCATGCGGCGCATCCTGCGCAAGATCGCCTGCAACGAACTGGACAACCTGGGGGATACATCCACCCTCGCCGACCCCAGCGTGGTCCAGGGGCTGATAGACAAACGTCTCAACCAGTAGAACCCTCGGGGGCGGCCACCGCCGCCCCGATCATCGTTTACCGCATTGACATATCGGTAAATCCCGATATTATCGCGCCATGGAACTGCTCGACATATTCAAGGCACTCTCGAACCGTACCCGTCTCGAGATCCTCAAAGGCCTGAAAGACCCGGTGAAACACTTTCCTCCCCAGGACGAAGGTGACGTTCATACGGTGGGCGTCTGTGTGAGCAGCATCCAGGAAGGCGTGGGGCTATCGCAGTCGACGGTATCCGATTACCTGGCCACCCTGCAGCGCGCAGGCCTGGTCGAAGTCCGGCGCATTGGCCAGTGGACCTATTACAAGCGTAACGAAGCCGCCATCAGCGCGCTCGCCGAGCTGATCGGGAGTGAGTTGTAGGTTTTACTTTTACCTCTGCATATCGTTTTTTCCCGATATCCCGTTTTATCGAACTCAAGGAGGCAACAACTGCGGCATCTGGCAGGTGCCGAGGCATAGAACAGCATCTTCATTCCACTTTATACATCGATATTTCCCGATATCCCTTTTTACCGAAGCGAGGAAACACCATGAAAGCGTTGATACTGGATTCCTTTGGCGGCACGGACGCATTCGCCTATCGCGATGTTGTCAAACCGGTGCCGCAGGCCGGACAGATACTGGTCCGGGTGCATGCCACCTCCATCAACCCACTGGATTACCAGGTCCGGCGTGGCGACTACCCCGACCTGGTGCCTCTCCCGGCCATTACCGGGCACGATGTGTCCGGCGTCGTCGAAGCCGTCGGGCCGGGTGTGACCGCGTTCAGGCCGGGCGACGAGGTTTGGTACACACCGCAGATCTTCGACGGGGCGGGCAGCTATGCCGAGTACCACGTCGCCGCCGAAGGCATTGTCGGCCTGAAGCCGCCTTCGCTAAGCCATCTGGAGGCGGCCAGCCTGAGCCTGGTAGGCGGTACGGCCTGGGAGGCCCTCGTGGTGCGCGCGGCACTCAGGGTGGGCGAGCGCATCCTGGTTCACGGCGGTGCCGGCGGTGTCGGCCACGTGGCGATCCAACTGGCCAAGGCCATGGGCGCCAGGGTGTTCACCACCGTGCGCGAGGCCAACGCCGAATTCGTGCGGCAAATGGGCGCGGACGTGGTCATCGATTATGAGCATCAGGATTATGTCGAGGTCGTCCTGCGGGAAACCGGGGGCCAAGGTGTCGACGTGGTCTTCGACACCATTGGTGGCGATACCCTGGCACGCAGCCCAGACGTCCTGGCGCAACTGGGGCGCGTGGTGTCGATCGTGGACATCGCGCAACCGCAGAACCTGATCCAGGCCTGGGGCCGCAACGCGAGTTACCACTTCGTCTTCACCCGGCAACACCGCGGCAAGCTCGACGAGTTGAGCGCGCTGGTCGAGCGCGGGCAACTGAAGCCACACGTGGGCGCCGTCTACCCCCTCGCTGAGGTTCCCCTCGCCCATGCCCGGCTGCAAAGCGCCAACAATGGCCTGCAAGGGAAGATCGCCATTGCGGTCGCGCCCATGGCCGATCTCGCCAGCGTTTGAGGCGCCTGCCACCCTTCTCGACTTCAAGGACCGCCATGATCTACGAAATCGCCCTGCTTCCCGTACGCCCAACCCACGTCGACGACTTCCGGCACGCGTTCGCCGAGGTCGCCCCTTTGCTCAGCCGAGCCAAGGGTCACGTCAGCCATATGCTCGCGCAAGGGGTCGAGAGCCCCCATCAATTCAACCTGATCGTGCAATGGCAAACACTCGAGGACCACGCGCCGGGTTTCGAGGCCAGTGAAGACCACCAGGTCTTCATGGCCCGGCTGACACCATATTTTTCCGAGGAGCCTACGGTTTATCATGTGCAGGGCGGCGCGTTCGAAACGCATGCGCCCACCAGCCCGGGCAGTGCCCGACTGGCCGACAATTGCCCAACCTCATAGACGGCCGCCATGGCGGCCAGCACAGGTCGCCATGGAAGCCTTGCGTCGCCGCATCGAAACCCAAGTCATGAGCCTCACCGGGCTGGCCCTAGGCCAGCTCGACCTGGAGTCGCCCAAGGGCGATCCCGGCCTGTTTGGCCCACAGAGCATCAGCTGGCAGGTGCATGGCGACTTCCCCAGCATGCTGGTGGGCGGCATCAGCGCGCTGATGCTGCAACTGCTGCATCCGCTCGCCCTGGCCGGGGTCTGGGACCATTCGAACTTTCGTCAGGACCTGCTCGGCCGCCTGCGGCGCACCAGCCAGTTCATCTCCGGCACCACCTTCGGTTCGACCCGTGATGCCGAGTGGCTGATCGACAAGGTCCGCACCATCCACCTCAAGGTGGTCGGCACCGCCGCCGATGGCCGCCCCTACGCCGCCAGCGACCCCGACCTGCTGACCTGGGTGCATGTGGCTGAAGTCAGCAGCTTCCTCGCCGCCCACCTGCGCTACCGCAATCCTGATCTGCCGCGTAGCGCGCAGGACGCCTACTACAACGAGATCGCCCTGATCGCCGAACGCCTGGGCGCGCGCGACGTGCCCCGCTCCTGTGCCGAGGTGGATGCCTACCTGCAGCGCATGCGCCCGCAGTTGCAGTGCGATGCGCGCAGCCTCGAGGTGGTCGATATCCTGCTCAAGGCCCCGGCCCCCAGCCGCCTCGCCGAGCCGGTGGGCAAGCTGATGCTCAAGGCCGGCATCGACCTGCTGCCGGACTGGGCCAGCGCAATGCTGGGCCTGCACCAGGGCGCGGTCGAGCGGCGCATGATCCGCCTGGGCCTGAGCAATACCGCGCCAGTGCTGCGCTGGGCCATGCGCAATGGCTCGGCGCAGCGCGCCAGGCGGCGCATGGGCGTCGAATGAGGTATTTTGGTCCGTTCATCGGAACCGATTTAACGTGCCATACTCCAAGCACTCCAGCCTGATACAGACGAAGCGACACATGCCCAAAGGATTGACCCGCGCCCTCGGCGCACTCGTGCCCCTCGTGGCCCTGTACAGCCTGCTCGGCTTTTTCATTCTCCCCGGCATCGCCCTGCGCATCGCCAACCAGCAATTGGCGCAGTACGCCACGGTGCCGGCACACCTGCAGCGCATCGAGCTCAATCCGTTCAGCCTCGAGCTGACCCTGTGGGGCCTGCAGATCGGCGAGCCCGGCAAGGAGCAGGTCGGCTTCGAACGTCTCTACGCCAACCTGTCCCTCGACAGCTTATGGACCAAGGCCGTGCGCCTGGACGCGGTGGAGCTGGACAAGCCGCGCACCGAGCTGCTGTTCGCCAAGGACGGCAGCCTCAACCTGGCCCAGCTGTTCAAGCTCCCGCCCAGCGAGCCCAAGGCCGAGGAACCGCCAAGCGACCCGTTCCCGCTGCGCATCGCCAGCATCAAGCTGAGCGAGGGCTACCTGCACTTCCAGGACCTGCGCCCGAGCGAGCCGATCGAGTTTCTCTACGACTCGATGAACCTGGAACTGAAGAACCTCAGCACCCTCCCCGACGACAACGCCGACATGACCCTGGTGGCCAACGGCCCGGCGGGTGGGCGCATCGACTGGACCGGCACTCTCAGCCTGACGCCGATCGCTTCCGAGGGCACGCTGAAAGTCACCGACGGCAAGATGAAGCTCTTCTGGCCTTACGTGCGCGACGCCGTGCCGCTGGTGCTGGAAGACGGCATGGTCAGTCTCGACACCCACTACAAGCTCAACCTTTCCAAGGAAACCGAACTGCTGCTGGACAACACTTCGGTGCGGGTCGCGCCCTTCGCCATCAAGGCCCCGGATGGTCGCCCACTGGCGCGCCTGGCCAGCCTGGAGGTGAGTGAAACCTCCATCGACCTGGCCAAGCAACTGGTCACCGTCGGCAAGATCCGCAGCGACAAGCTGGAAACCTGGGCGGCCCTGGAGAAGGACGGCCAGCTCGACTGGCAGAAGCTGTTCGCCAGCCAGCCGGCCAAGGCCACGCCAAAGGAAAAGGCCGAGCCCGCCGCCGCCGAGCCAACCCCGGAAGAACAGGCTGCCAAAGAGCCGAGCAAGCCCTGGCAGGTCCTGCTCAAGGACGTGCAGGCGCGCAACTACATGGTCCACCTGGCAGACCGTAGCCAGAAAGAGCCCGTGGCCCTGGATGTCGGCCCGCTCAACCTCGACCTGCAGAATTTCGACAGCCTCAACCAGTCGCCCTTCACCCTCAAGCTCGACACTGGCGTGGGCAAGCAGGGCAAGCTGCAGGCCGCAGGCCAGGTCAACCTGGCACCGGTCTCGGCCAAGCTCGACGTTGCCACCCGCGATATCGACCTGCGGGTGGCGCAGGCCTACATCAGCCCGTTCATCCGCCTGGAACTGCGCAGCGGCATGCTTTCCAGCGACCTCAAGGTCGATCTGAAGAGTACCGAGCCACTGGCCTTCAGCATTACCGGCAAGGCCCAGGCCAACCAGTTGCATACACTGGACACCATCAAGAACCGCGACTTCGTCAAATGGCAGCAGGTCAACGTCGATGGCCTGTCGTACGTGCACGGCGACGCCCTGTCCATCGACAAGGTGACACTGCTGCAGCCCTACGCACGCTTTATCATCAACGAAGACCGCACCACCAACGTCGACGACCTGCTGATCCCGCAACCCGCCGACAAGCCTGCCACGGCCCCGAGCAAGCCCGCCGCTGCCGGTAGCGGCAAGGAACTGGGCATCCGCATCGGCCAGATCAGCATCAATGACGGCTCGGCCAACTTCGCCGACCTGACCCTGACACCTAACTTCGCCACCGCGGTACAGCAGCTCAACGGCCAGATCGGCACCATCGACAACCGCAAGCCGCTCCCGGCCAAGGTCGACATCAAGGGCAAGGTGGACCGTTACGCGCCTGTGACCATCAAGGGCGCGCTCAACCCGTTCAACCCACTGGCCAGCCTCGACATCGCCACCAGCTTCAAGCGTGTCGAGCTGACAACCCTGACGCCCTACTCCGGCAAGTTCGCCGGTATGCGCATCCGCAAGGGCAGGTTGAACCTCGATCTGCATTACCTGATCACCAACGGCCAGCTCAAGGCCGAGAACAAGGTGGTGATCGAGCAACTGCAGCTGGGCGAGAAGGTCGACAGCCCGGATGCCGTGGACCTGCCGATCCGCCTGGCGGTGGCCTTGCTCAAGGATACCGAAGGCAGGATTTCCATCGAGCTGCCGGTGTCGGGCGACCTCAACAACCCACAGTTCAGCGTGATGCCGATCGTCTGGCAGACCCTGCGCAACCTGGTGCTGCGCGCGGCGCAGGCGCCGTTCAAGCTGCTTGGCGGGCTGGTCGCCGGTGGCGGCGCGGAAGATCTGGGCAATGTCTCGTTCGCGCCGGGCTCCAGCGACCTCACCCCCGACGTGCAAACATCCCTGGACAAGCTCGCCTCGGCCCTCAAGGAGCGCCCCGAGCTGCGCCTGGAAATCGAAGGCACGGCGGCCCAGAGCAGTGACGGCCCGCTGATTGCCCAGCAGCGCCTGGAGCGCGAGTACCAGGCGACCTGGTACAAGATCCTCCAGCGTCGGGGCGACAAGGTGCCGGCCAATGCTTCGTTGCTGGTGGTGGACGACAGCGATAAGCCGGCGATGCTCGAGGGCATCTACCGTACCCGCCTGAAACAGCAGCCCCCGGCTGAATGGCAGGACCTGGGCCGTGACGAGCGCAGCGCCAAGCTGCGCGAGGCGGTGATCAAGTCCTGGGCGGAAAGCGCCGTGTTGCTGCGCAACCTGGGCCAGGAGCGGGCCAGCAGCATCAAGGACTATCTGGTGGACAAGGGCCAGCTGGAAGATGACCGCGTGTACTTCATCGACACCAACCTCGGCCAGGCCGAGAGCGATGGCCGCGTGGTGACGCCGATGCACCTGGATGCCGAGTAACCCTCGACCGAGTCGCCCTCATCGCCGGCGATAGATACGGTCAGGCCAGCCGCTGCCCCGATACCGCCGGGTGATACAGCGGCTGCACCTTGTTCCCAGCCGGGTCCAGCAAATGGAAGCTGCGCGCGCCATCGCCGTGATTGAACGGGCGATCCAGCAGCGTCACGCCATGGGCTTTGAAGTACTGATACCAGGCCTCCAACTCCTCCACGCTGTCGACGATGAACCCATAATGATCCAAGGTCTGCAGCCCGTTGGCAGCACCTGCGCCGCGCCCGAGCGACAGGTTGTCGTTGCCGCAGGTGAGATAGACCAGGTCTTCATTGGCACGGTTGAGCACCTCCATGCCCAGCACATCCACGTAGAAACGCTCGCACTCCTCCAGGTTGGGGACCAGCAGGGCGATGTGCCGCAAGCCATTGAGACGGCCTGGGCGGGCAGGTAGATCGGACATGAGCGCGGCTCCTTTTTTTGTATACAATTCATAATAGAATTTAAAACAAAAGGAACGTCATGTGTACTGCCTATTTATCAAGACGCGCGTGAAACCCGGCACCGCCGATACCTTCCTGGCAGCCATCAATGCCAACGCCGCAGCGTCGGTCGCCACCGAGCCGGGTTGCCTGGTATTCGATGTCTCGCAGGATCGGGAGAATGCCGATGTCATCTACCTGTACGAGATCTACCAGGACGATGAGGCGTACGAGGCGCATACCCGGACCGCGCATTTTCGGGACAGCCGCCCCTTGGTGGAGCCGCTGATCGAAGAGCAGGTGTGTTTCGAGAGCGATGTGATCGCCCGGAACCCGGTGAACTGAAGCCGCTTTCCTGAATGCCAATAGAAAAGCCCCGGCGATTGCCGGGGCTTTTGCTTGAAGGGGTGGCCAAATCCTTTTGGCCGACGGGACAATCCTTATTCGGCTTTCAGGCCATCAGCCGAGACGGCCTGTACGCCCTTGATCTTCTTGGCGATGGCAACCGCCATTTCCTTCTGCGCATCGGTAATGGCCACGTCCGAGGACAGGGACACTACGCCTTTGTTGGTTTCAACCTTGATGTCACTGCCCGGCACGCCTTTCTCGGTCATCAGGTCAGCCTTCACCTTGGTGGTGATCCAGGTGTCGGAAGTGGCTTCCTTGGCTTTGGTCACCTCACCGGCCGCAAGCGTCATCGGGGCCTGGGTGGACTGGGCAGCAAAAGCTGCGTTAGCCATGGTCAGGGTCAGAGCGGTAGCAGTAGCGGCAGCAATGGCGAACTTCTTCATGTGAGTCACTCCTGTTTTTTCGAAAGGTCTGCGCCTTGGTTCCTGGCGTCAGGTAGTAAGGTAGTTGCAGGGGCTGTGCCAGTTTTTGCACGCCCTATAAAACCTTTGAAATCAATGAGTTAAACAAATCAATCAGAAGTTAGTACCGTGCATTTTGCAATCCCGGGAAAAAAGCCACGTGCAAGATGCATGCTCTCAACTATTTTGCGGCAGGCATAAAAAAAGGACCCCGAAGGGTCCTCCTTTCAGCCTCGAAAGGCTTAGACGCCCGATGCCTTGGCAGCGGCAACGTCCTTGATCGACAGCTTGATACGGCCGCGGTTGTCCACGTCCAGTACCAGTACTTCGACTTCCTGGCCTTCTTTCAGCACGTCGGTAACCTTCTCGACGCGAGCATCGCTCAGCATGGAGATGTGCACCAGGCCGTCCTTGCCCGGCAGGATGTTGACGAAGGCACCGAAGTCGACGATGCGCTCGACCTTGCCGACGTAGATCTTGCCAATCTCGGCTTCGGCGGTGATGCCCAGGATGCGCTGCTTGGCAGCGTCCGCGGCTTCCTTGGTTTCGCCGAAGATCTTGATCGAGCCGTCGTCTTCGATGTCGATCGAAGCCTTGGTCTCTTCGCAGATGGCGCGAATGGTGGCGCCGCCTTTGCCGATGACGTCACGGATCTTGTCGGTGTCGATCTTCATCGCGATCATGGTCGGTGCGTTGGCCGACAGCTCGGTACGCGACTCGCCGATGATCTGGTTCATCTGGCCGAGGATGTTCAGGCGCGCTTCCAGGGCCTGGCCCAGGGCGATTTCCATGATCTCTTCGGTGATGCCGTTGATCTTGATGTCCATCTGCAGCGCGGTGACGCCTTTGGCGGTACCGGCTACCTTGAAGTCCATGTCGCCGAGGTGGTCTTCGTCACCCAGGATGTCGGTCAGTACGGCGAACTTCTCGCCTTCCTTGACCAGGCCCATGGCGATACCGGCAACCGGCGCCTTCATCGGTACGCCCGCGTCCATCAGCGCCAGGGAGGCACCGCAGACCGAAGCCATGGAGCTGGAGCCGTTCGACTCGGTGATTTCCGATACCACGCGGATGGTGTACGGGAACACGTCGGCGGCCGGCAGCATGGCCTGCACCGAACGACGGGCCAGACGGCCGTGGCCGATTTCACGACGGCCAGCACCGCCCATGCGACCACATTCACCTACCGAGAACGGCGGGAAGTTGTAGTGCAGCATGAAGGGGTCTTTCTTCTCGCCTTCGAGGGTGTCCAGCAGCTGGGCGTCACGGGCGGTACCCAGGGTCGCGACGACCAGGGCCTGGGTTTCGCCACGGGTGAACAGGGCCGAACCGTGGGTCTTCGGCAGAACGCCGACTTCGATGTTCAGCGGGCGCACGGTCTTGGTGTCGCGACCGTCGATACGTGGCTTGCCGTTGACGATGTTTTCGCGAACGGTGCGGTATTCGATCTCGCCGAAGATGTCTTTCACTTCGCCAGCCGACGGCTGGCCTTCTTCACCGGAGAACTTGGCGATCGCCTGATCGCGCAGCTCGCCCAGACGCGCGTAGCGGTCGGCCTTGACGGTGATGGTGTAGCCCTGCGACACCGCTTCGCCGAACTCGGCGCGGATGGCGTTGAACAGCTCGGTGTTGGCAACGGCAGGTTTCCAGTCCCAGGTCGGCTTGGCGGCTTCGGCGGCCAGCTCTTTGACAGCCTTGATCACAGCCTGGAATTCGTCGTGGGCGAACAGTACGGCGCCCAGCATCTGGTCTTCGGTCAGCTCTTTGGCTTCCGATTCAACCATCAGTACGGCCGACTCGGTACCGGCAACGACCATGTCCAGGCTCGAGGCGGCCTGCTGCTCGTAGGTCGGGTTCAGCAGGTAGCCGGTGCTTTCGTGGAAGGCAACGCGGGCGGCGCCGATCGGGCCTTCGAACGGAATGCCCGAGATGGCCAGGGCAGCCGAGGTACCGATCATCGCAGCGATGTCCGGATCGGTCTTCTTGCTGGTGGAAACCACGGTGCAGACAACCTGCACTTCGTTCATGAAACCTTCAGGGAACAGCGGGCGGATCGGGCGGTCGATCAGGCGCGAAGTCAGGGTTTCTTTTTCGGATGGGCGGCCTTCACGCTTGAAGAAACCACCTGGGATCTTGCCAGCGGCGTAGGTCTTTTCCTGGTAGTGCACGGACAGCGGGAAGAAGCCTTTGCTCGGGTCGGCATGCTTGGCACCGACCACGGTCACCAGCACGGTGACATCGTTGTCGACGGTGACCAGCACGGCGCCGGTGGCCTGACGGGCAATGCGGCCCGTTTCGAGGGTAACGGTCGATTGACCGAACTGGAATTGCTTGATTACCGGGTTCACGGTTTCCTACCTTTTTCAGTGGCTCTTGGGGGAACTGGTTCTTGCGAATTCTTGGGCAGAACGGGGAATCGGCCCCATTGACCGTCCAGATACAACACGAGGCTGGGAGCCTGGCGCCGGGCGGATAAACCGCTCGGCACACCAGGCTGCCAACCTCGCAGATCGCGCGGCGTGTCCGACGGCGACGCTGGCAGGCAGCGTTGCCGAAGAATGCGACACACCATGCAACACCACTGGCCAGGCCGCTATTAGCGACGCAGGCCCAGGCGACCGATCAGGGCGCTGTAACGAGTGGTGTCTTTACCCTTCAGGTAATCCAGCAGCTTACGACGCTGGTTGACCATACGGATCAGACCACGACGGGAGTGGTGGTCTTTTTCGTTGGCCTTGAAGTGGCCTTGCAGCTTGTTGATGTTGAAGGTCAGCAGGGCAACCTGTACTTCCGGGCTACCGGTGTCGCCGGCGGCTTGCTGATAGTCTGCAACGATCTGAGCTTTTTCTTCGACGCTGAGGGCCATTTGGCTTCTCCTGATAAACGGATCCCGCAAGCGGGGTCCAATAGGCCAGGGACTGGATCCCTGTATTAATAAAAAGAGTAATGACCGTGCCTACTGACAGCCATCCTCGAATCCGCAGGGCAAAGCGTTGACCTCGCCCTGTGGTATCGGTCATTCCGACCGAATCAGTCGACGCGGCGCAATGCGCCCGTCTTCGCTCACCTCACCGATACCGATGAAGCGGGCATTGTGATCCTGTACGCGGACCATGCCGAATTGCGGCGCGTCCGGCGCACGTACTGCCTGGCCATGTAGCCAATAGAACGCGCTGTGCTCGGACAATACCACCAATGGCCAGTCCTGCAAGCCGCTGTCCGAGGGCATCAGGAAGCGATCGAGCGCTTCGTTGCCACCTTCGGCGTGAGCCTGTTCCAGCTCTTCGAGCGTGACAGTCTGGGCCAGCTCGAAGGGGCCGGCCTGGGTGCGGCGTAGCTCGGCGACGTAGGCACCACAGCCCAACGCCTCGCCCATATCCTCCACCAGGGTGCGAATATAGGTTCCCTTGCTGCAGCCAACCGACAGGCGTGCCCGGGTGCCTTCGCACTCCAGCAGGTCCAGCCGGCCAATAGTAACAGAACGCGCCTCGCGCTCCACTACCTCTCCTGCGCGCGCCAGTTTGTACAGCGGCTGGCCGTCGCGTTTGAGGGCCGAGTACATCGGCGGCACCTGCTGGATTTCACCGCGAAAACGCGGGATGACCGCTTCGATGTCGGCGCGACCAACGGTCACGTCGCGGGTCTTCAGCACTTCGCCTTCGGCGTCCCCGGTGGTGGTGGTCTGGCCCATCTGCATCACTGTCTCGTAGCCCTTGTCGGAATCGAGCAGGTACTGCGAGAACTTGGTGGCCTCGCCGAAGCACAGCGGCAGCACGCCGGTGGCCAGCGGGTCGAGGCTGCCGGTGTGGCCGGCCTTCTCTGCGTTGAGCAGCCAGCGGACCTTCTGCAGGGCAGCGTTGGAGGTGAACCCCAGCGGCTTGTCGAGCAGGATGATGCCGCTGACATTGCGGCGGATACGTTTGACCTGGGCCACCGCTTACTCCTTGGTGTCCGGCGCGTCGGCATCCTGGTGCTGGCGGTCTTCGGCCACCGCACGTTCGATCAGCGCCGACAGATGCACACCGCGGCTCACGCTTTCATCGAAGTGGAAATGCAGCTGCGGCACGCTGCGCAGTTGCATCGAGCGCCCCAGGTGCAGACGCAGGAAGCTGGCGGCGCTGTTCAAGGCCTTGAGCGACTGCTTGACGGCGTCCGGGGTTTCTTCGCCCATGACGGTGATGAACACCTTGGCATGGCCGAGGTCACGGCTGACGTCTACGGCGGTGATGGTCACCAGGCCGACACGCGGGTCTTTGACTTCACGGCGGATCAGCTCTGCAAGCTCACGCTGCATCTGATCACCGATACGTTGGGTACGGCTGTATTCTTTTGCCATTCTTGCTACCTGTATCTTAAAGCGGCAAACGCCCGGTCAAGCTCGAAGCCTGACCGGGCGCTACCTTCAGAGGTTCAGGCAACCGCCCTGGGGCGGGGCCTGCACCACGCTCGGCCCTTACAGGGTACGAGCCACCTGGACTTTCTCGAACACTTCGATCTTGTCGCCGACCTTGACGTCGTTGTAGCTCTTGACGCCAATACCGCACTCCATGCCGTTGCGTACTTCGGACGCATCGTCCTTGAAGCGACGCAGCGACTCCAGCTCGCCTTCGAAGATCACCACGTCGTCGCGCAGAACGCGGATCGGACGGTTGCGGTACACGGTACCCTCGATGACCATACAGCCAGCGATGGCGCCGAACTTCGGCGAACGGAACACGTCACGGACTTCGGCGACACCCAGGATGTTCTCGCGAACATCGCTGCCGAGCATGCCGGTCAGGGCTTTCTTGACGTCTTCGATGATGTCGTAGATCACGTTGTAGTAACGCATATCCAGACCTTCCTGCTCGACGATCTTGCGCGCGCCGGCATCGGCACGCACGTTGAAGCCGAACAGTACAGCGTTGGACGCCAGCGCCAGGTTGGCGTCGCTTTCGGTGATACCACCGACGCCGCCACCGATGACGCGAACCTGAACTTCGTCGTTGCCCAGGCCGCCGAGCGAACCTTGCAGCGCCTCGAGGGAACCGCGCACGTCGGTCTTGAGGACGATGTTGAGGGTTTTCTTCTCTTCCTGACCCATGGTCTCGAAGATGTTTTCCAGCTTGCCGGCGTGAGCACGGGCCAGCTTGACCTCACGGAACTTGCCTTGACGGAACAGCGCAACTTCACGCGCTTTCTTCTCGTCGGCAACCACCGACATCTCTTCGCCGGCATCCGGCGTACCGTCCAGGCCGAGGATCTCGACCGGGATCGACGGGCCGGCTTCCTTCACAGGCTTGCCGTTCTCGTCGAGCATGGCACGCACGCGGCCATAGTTGGAGCCGACCAGGACCATGTCGCCCTGACGCAGGGTGCCGTCCTGAACCAGGATGGTCGCCACCGGGCCACGGCCCTTGTCCAGACGCGACTCGACCACGACACCACGACCAGGGGCGGTCGGGGTAGCCTTGAGTTCGAGAATCTCGGCCTGCAACAGGACAGCTTCGAGCAACTCGTCGACGCCGGTACCCATCTTCGCCGAAACCTTGACGAACGGGGTATCACCACCCCACTCCTCGGAGGTCACGCCTTCGACGGACAGCTCGTTACGGATGCGGTCGAGGTCTGCGCCTGGCTTGTCGATCTTGTTCACTGCAACGACCAGCGGTACGCCAGCTGCCTTGGCATGCTGTACGGCTTCGCGGGTCTGTGGCATCACACCGTCGTCCGCCGCCACCACCAGGATGACGATGTCGGTCGCCTTGGCACCACGGGCGCGCATTTGCGTGAACGCAGCGTGGCCAGGGGTGTCGAGGAAGGTGACCATGCCACGGTCGGTTTCGACGTGGTAGGCACCGATGTGCTGGGTGATACCACCGGCCTCGCCAGCAGCAACCTTGGCACGACGGATGTAGTCGAGCAGCGAGGTCTTGCCGTGGTCGACGTGGCCCATGACGGTCACGACCGGCGCACGCGAGGTGGTCTCGCCTTCGAACTTCAGCGATTCGGCCAGGGAGTCTTCCAGGGCAGTGTCGCTGATCAGGGTTACCTTGTGGCCCAGCTCTTCTGCTACCAGCTGAGCGGTTTCCTGGTCGAGCACCTGGTTGATGGTGACCGGAGTCCCCATCTTGAACATGAACTTGACCACTTCAGCGCCCTTGACGGACATCTGGTTAGCCAGATCGGAGACAGTGATGGTCTCGCCGATCGCCACGTCACGGATAACCGGGCCAGTCGGGCTCTGGAAGCCATGCGCATTGCGCTTCTTGCCTTTACCCTTGCCACCGCGACGACGGAAACCATCGCTTTCTTCATCGGTGGTACGCGGCGCGGCGCGCGGAGTCGGAGCCTTTTCCTTCTCCTTGACCTTGACCTTGACCGACATGCGCGGCGCTTCGCCACGGCCGGCGGTAGCTTGGCCACCACCGCGACGATCGTCATCACGGGTGCGGCTTTCGTTACGACGGGTCTCGTCCTTCTTGCGCTCGGCAGCACGCGCAGCAGCGTCTTCGGACACCGGTGCGTTGGCCACTACCGGGGCAGCAGCAGGTTCAGCCTTGGCCACTGGCGCAACGGCCGGAGTTTCAGCGGCCTGACGGCGTGCCTGCTCCTCGTTACGCTGGCGAACTTCGGCTTCAATTTTGTCGCGGGCTGCGTTTTCAGCCGCACGGCGCTCTTCCTGTTCGCGTTTCTGCTCAGCCTGGATCTCTTCCGGGCTGCGCTGCACGAATACCTTCTTCTTGCGTACTTCTACGCTGATGCTTTTGCTACCGGCGACACGCAGAGTGCTGGTGGTCTTGCGCTGCAAGGTAATCTTGCGCGGCTCTTCCGCCTTGCTCTTGTGGCTGCTCTTCAAATGAGTCAGCAGGGTCTGCTTCTCATTGTCGGTCACTACCTGACCGGCGTCGGTGTGCGGCAGACCTGCCTCACGCATCTGCTGCAGCAGGCGCTCTACCGGTGCCTCGACCTCTTGGGCCAGTTCTTTCACCGTGACTTGCGTCATGCACTTCTCTCCTCAGGCCGCGCCTAATTACTCGAACCAGTGGGCTCGGGCGGCCATGATCAACTTGCCGGCACGCTCTTCGTCGATGCCGTCGATGTCGAGCAGGTCGTCGATCGACTGCTCGGCCAGGTCTTCGCGGTTAACCACGCCGCGCACCGCCAGTTCCGCCGCCAGGTCCTTGTCCATGCCCTCAAGGGAGAGCAGGTCTTCGGCCGGATGGGCGTCTGCCAGTTTTTCTTCGGTAGCGATGGCCTTGGTCAACAAACGGTCCTTGGCTCGAGCGCGGAGCTCATTGACGATTTCCTCGTCAAAGCCATCGATGTTGAGCATTTCTTCCAACGGTACGTAGGCAATTTCTTCGAGGCTGGTAAAGCCTTCGTCGACCAGCACTTGTGCCAGCTCCTCGTCGACTTCCAGTTCCTCGACAAAATTACGCAGGATGTCGCCGGTTTCAGCTTGCTGCTTGGCCTGGATGTCCTTCTCGGTCATCACGTTCAGGGTCCATGCGGTCAGCTGGCTGGCCAGGCGGACGTTCTGGCCACCACGGCCAATCGCCTGGGCCAGGTTGTCCTCGGCAACGGCGATATCCATCGCATGGGCGTCCTCGTCAACGATGATCGCGGCAACCTCTGCCGGCGACATGGCGTTGATGACGAACTGCGCCGGGTTCTCGTCCCAGAGGACGATATCCACACGCTCACCACCCAGCTCGCCGGATACGGCCTGGACGCGCGAACCACGCATGCCGATACAGGCACCCTGCGGGTCGATGCGCTTGTCCTTGGAGCGGACGGCGATCTTGGCACGCGAACCCGGATCACGGGAGGCGGCCATGACTTCGATGAGGCCTTCGGCGATTTCCGGCACTTCGATGCGGAACAGCTCGATCAGCATCTGCGGCGCAGTGCGCGACAGGATCAGCTGCGGGCCGCGGTTCTCGGTGCGGATTTCCTTGAGCAGCGCACGCAGGCGCACGCCGACACGGAAGGTCTCACGGGGAATGATGTCTTCACGCGCCAGCAGCGCCTCGGCATTGTTGCCCAGGTCGACGATGACGTTGTCGCGGGTGACCTTCTTGACAGTACCGGAGATGATCTCGCCCACGCGCTCGCGGTAGGCATCGACCACCTGGGCGCGCTCGGCCTCGCGGACCTTCTGCACGATGACCTGTTTGGCGGTCTGCGCGGCGATGCGACCGAACTCGATCGACTCGATCTTCTCTTCGATCACGTCACCGATCTTGGCATCCGGATGCGTGTCCTGGATCTTTTCCAGCCAGGTCTCGATCGCCGGATCATCCAGGTCGTTTTCATCGACCACGGTCCAGCGGCGGAAGGTCTCGTAGCTACCGGTGTGGCGGTTGATTTCCACACGCAGGTCGACTTCGTCCTCAAAACGTTTTTTGGTTGCAGTGGCCAGGGCCACTTCCAGCGCTTCGAAAATGACGCCTGGCGGTACACCTTTCTCGTTGGATACCGATTCAACAACCAGCAGTACTTCTTTGCTCATCGTACGCCTCGCCTTGCGCAAGCCATTGGCCCCGGAACATCCGCCGGGCCCGGCACGTCTCAGTCAAAACTGGGAATAATATTGGCCTTGTCGATCGAGTCGATCGGCAACAGGAACTCGTGCTGGTCTACCTGCACCACCACATCCTGTTCCTCCACACCACGGAGAAGGCCCTGGAAGTTACGACGGCCCTCGAAGGGCGTACGCAGCTTGATCTTCACCTGCTCGCCGGCATGCGCTGCAAACTGTTCTAAGGTGAACAGCGGGCGGTCCATGCCTGGAGAGGACACCTCGAGGGTATATTCAGAGCTGATCGGATCTTCCACATCGAGGATGGCGCTGGCCTGACGGCTGACGGCTTCGCAGTCTTCCACCAGGATGCCGCCTTCCTTGTCGATATAGATACGCAGTACCGAATGCTTGCCTTGGGAGACGTATTCGATCCCCCAGCATTGGTAGCCCAGGCCCTCGACAACCGGGGCCAACAAGGCCTGCAACTGTTCTAGCTTGCTCGACACCTGAACCCCCTCGTGCATGCTGTGCAAATAAAAAATGGGCGAAGCGCCCATCCCTGAAAGCGCCGTTGGACAACGACGCCAAAACTGTTCGGCTAGCAAAAAGCCCCTGAAAAGGGGCTCTGCTGAAGCTGGTTGCGGGGGCTGGATTTGAACCAACGACCTTCGGGTTATGAGCCCGACGAGCTACCAAGCTGCTCCACCCCGCGACAAAGCTGGGGCGAAAGTATAAGACTGAACCCTTTGCTGGGTCAATCCGACCTCCACCTGCAAGAAAGCCCGCTAAAGCGGGCTCTCATGCTTCAATTGGTACCGAGAAGGGGACTCGAACCCCTACACCCTATGGGCACAACCACCTCAAGGTTGCGTGTCTACCAATTCCACCACCTCGGCAATACTACATTTGAAACCCGTTACTGCTGCTCTTTGGCTGGAGGAGGTACATCACCAGAGTTGGTGGTTTCACTCTTCTGCTGCTGGAGCACCGGTACATCATCATTGACTGCCGGCTTTTGCTCTTTGACTTCCAGCACTGCTGGATCTGGCAGACCAGCCTGAGTCAGCTGCTGAGCCTGCTGCTTGGCGAAGTATCCTAACCCAAGTGCAGTCAAAAAGAAAGTGGCGGCAAGTATAGCAGTAACTTTACTCAAAAAGGTAGCGGAACCTTGGCTTCCGAACACAGTATTTGAAGCACCTGCGCCGAAAGATGCACCTGCTTCCGCACCTTTACCCTGCTGCAACAACACCATGACTACCAGTGACAGTGCTGCCAACAGATGAAAAACAACTACGACTGTTTCCAGCATTTTTCAGTTTCCTGCGGCGCGACAAATTGCACCGAATTCGTCTGCATTCAGGGACGCTCCACCAATGAGCCCCCCATCGATATCCGGCATGCCGAACAGTTCGGCCGCATTAGCCGCCTTCACGCTGCCGCCGTAGAGAAGCTGCACCTTGCGGGCAACTTCGGCGTCCTTTTCCGCCAACTGCTTGCGGATGGCTGCATGCACATCCTGCGCTTGCTGGGGCGAGGCCGTCAAACCTGTACCAATGGCCCATACAGGCTCATAGGCAATTACTGCATTGGCAAAAGCGGCGATACCGAACGCGTCGATTACACTGCTTAGTTGACGCCCTACAACTTCGAGCGTCTTGCCTGCTTCACGCTCGGCGAGAGTTTCCCCTACACAGAGCACTGGCGTCAAACCACTTTTCTGTGCGGCTGCAAACTTTTGATTCAGCACTTCGTCACTTTCGCCGATAATCTGGCGACGCTCCGAATGGCCGATCAACACCAACTTGCAACCGACTTCTGACAACTGACTCGGTGCAACTTCACCGGTCAGTGCGCCCTGCTCGGGCTGTACCGCAGAATTCTGTGCTCCAACGATGATCCCCTTGCCTTTCAGCCCATCAACAACTTCATTGATGAACAGGGCCGATGGAAACACCGCGACTTCGATACCGTCGGGAATGAGCATTTTGCCCAAACCCTGAGTCAGCTCAGCGACGCTGGCGCGGGTACCGTGCATCTTCCAGTTACCAGCTACCATGGGGCGACGCATGCTTTACCTCGTCGGTCAAAGTGGGCGCAGATCTTACCCAACCCGATCTGCGCTGGCAAGCCTCTTTCAGGCACAAACTTCTTCAACGAGCTTGGCCAGGGCTTCGGCATGACCGCGCACCTGGGTTTCGTCGTCACCCTCTACCATCACCCGCACCAACGGCTCGGTACCCGACTTGCGCAGCAACACACGGCCGCGCCCCGCCATGGCCTCGGTCGCCTTGGCGCTAGCCTCCTTGACCAAAGGGTTTTCCAAGGGATCGCTCTTGCCCGCGGCGAAACGCACGTTGATCAGCACCTGAGGGCATTTGCGCACCGCCTGGCGTGCCTGGGCAAGGTTCTCGCCTCGGCGCTTGAGCGCCATCAGCACCTGCAGCGCGGCGATGATCGCGTCTCCCGTGGTGGTGTGGCTACCGCAGACGACATGCCCGGAATTTTCGCCACCCAGCAGCCATTCGCGCTCGAGCAGCTCGGCCATCACGTAGCGATCACCCACCTTGGCGCGCACGAACGGAATATCAAGCTCCTTGAACGCCAACTCCAGGCCCAGGTTGCTCATCAACGTACCGACCACGCCGCCTTGCAGCTTGCCGCGCTCCTGCAAGTCGCGGCCAATGATGAACAGCAACTCGTCGCCGTCGACGATAGTGCCGGTGTGGTCGACCATCAGCACACGGTCACCGTCGCCGTCGAAGGCGATGCCGATGTCCGCATGCCCGACCAGCACCGCGGCCTGCAGCGACTCGATATGGGTCGAACCACAGCCCTCGTTGATGTTCAGGCCATCTGGCGCTGCGTGCAGTACCGTGACTTCGGCACCGAGCTCACGGAACACGCTCGGCGCGACCTTGTAGGTGGCGCCGTGCGCGCAGTCCACCACGATCTTGAGGCCATCGAAGCTGGTGCTACTAGGCACGCTGCTCTTGCAGAACTCGATATAGCGCCCCGCCGCGTCGTTGATACGCGAAACCTTGCCCAGCTTGCTGGACTCGACAACGGTCATCGGCTGGTCGAGCAGTTCCTCGATCATCAGCTCGACTTCATCCGGCAGCTTGGTACCGGCGCCGGAGAAAAACTTGATGCCGTTGTCATCATGCGGATTGTGCGAGGCGCTGATGACGATACCCGCTTCAGCATGGAAAGTGCGCGTCAGGTAAGCGATGGCAGGCGTCGGCATCGGCCCGAGCAGCATCACATCGGCGCCGGCCGCAGACAGGCCGGCCTCCAGCGCGGACTCGAACATGTAACCCGAGATACGCGTGTCCTTGCCGACCAGCACTCGGCAATTTCCCTGCTTGCGGAAGGCCATGCCCGCCGCCCAGCCGAGTTTCAGCATGAAGTCCGGGGTGATGGGGAACTGGCCAACGCGACCACGGATACCATCGGTACCAAAGTATTTTCTGCTCATAGTGACTCCAATGTTCTTATTCGGCGTTCTGCACGGCCGCGATCATGCGCACCACGTCGACGGTTTCCGCCACGTCATGCACCCGCAGGATGCTCGCACCCTTGGTCATGGCCAATGCCGCCAGCGCCAGGCTACCGTACAGGCGCTCACCAACGGGGCGACCCAGCGCGAGGCCGATCATGCTCTTGCGCGAGACGCCCACCAGAAGCGGCCTCCCGAGGCGATAGAGCGCTTCCATGTGCTTGAAAAGGCTGAGGTTGTGCTCAAGGGTCTTGGCAAAGCCGAACCCCGGGTCGAGGAGGATGCGTTCAGCCCCGATGCCAGCCGCCGCGCAGGCAGCCATACGCTGTTCAAGATAGCGCGTAACATCGGCTGTCACATCTTCATACTGCGGATTGTCCTGCATGTTGCCCGGCTCGCCGCGCATGTGCATGAGACACACCGGCAAGCCGGTGTCCGCCGCCGCATCCAGCGCACCGTCGCGCTCCAGAGCGCGCACGTCGTTGATCAAGCCAGCGCCGAGGCGCGCGGATTCGCGCATGACCGCGGGCGTGGAGGTATCGACCGAGATGACCACGTCGAGCCGGCTGTTGATCGCTTCGACGATCGGCGCGACGCGCTCCAACTCCTCGAGCGGGGATATCGCTCGCGCACCAGGCCGGGTGGACTCGCCTCCGACATCGATCAGCGTAGCACCCGCTGAAACCATGGCTTCAGCATGACGCAGGGCCTCGTCGCGCTGATTGAAGCGCCCACCATCGGAGAACGAGTCTGGGGTGACGTTGAGAATACCCATGACATGGGTACGGGACAAATCAAGAACCCGGTTGCCACAAGGCAACCGGGCCGGGTACTGCTTAGAGCTCATAGATGCCCTTAGTGTTGAGCCGCTGGACCGCCGATCGGCGACTCCGGACGATCATCCTGGGAAGCCTGCTTGCCAGAGGTCCCGGCATCGTTGTCCCAGTCACGTGGCTCACGCGGAGTGCGGCCAGCCATGATGTCGTCGATCTGGTCGGCATCGATGGTTTCGTACTTCATCAATGCCTCGGCCATGGCGTCGAGCTTGTCGCGATTGTCGGTGAGAATCTGCTTGGCCGTGGCATAGCACTGGTCGATGATGCTGCGCACTTCGGAGTCGATCATCTTCGCCGTCTCGCCGGAAACGCTGGCATGCTGGCTACCCGCGCTGCGGCCGAGGAACACCTCGCCCTCTTCTTCGGCGTACATCAGCGGCCCGAGTTTTTCGGACAGGCCCCACTTGGTGACCATGTTCCGGGCAATCTGGCTCGCACGCATGATGTCGTTGGAGGCGCCAGTGGTCACACCGTCGAAGCCCAGGGTCATCTCTTCAGCGATACGACCGCCGTAAAGCGAGCAGATCTGGCTGATCAGCGCACGCTTGGACAGGCTGTAACGGTCTTCTTCCGGCAGGAACATGGTCACACCCAGGGCACGACCACGCGGAATGATCGATACCTTGTACACCGGATCATGCTCGGGGACGACACGGCCGACGATGGCGTGACCAGCTTCGTGGTAAGCGGTGTTCTGCTTCTCTTTCTCGGACATGACCATGGTCTTGCGCTCGGCGCCCATCATGATCTTGTCCTTGGCCAGCTCGAACTCCTTCATCTCGACCACGCGCTTGCTGGAACGGGCAGCGAACAGCGACGCCTCGTTGACCAGGTTGGCCAGGTCGGCACCGGAGAAGCCAGGGGTACCGCGGGCGATGACCGCCGCGTTGACGTTCTCGCCGATTGGCACCTTGCGCATGTGCACTTTGAGGATCTGCTCACGACCACGGATGTCCGGCAGGCCGACCACCACCTGGCGGTCGAAGCGGCCCGGGCGCAGCAGCGCCGGGTCGAGCACGTCAGGGCGGTTGGTGGCGGCGATGACGATGATGCCATCGTTCATCTCGAAGCCATCCATTTCGACCAGCAACTGGTTCAGGGTCTGCTCACGCTCGTCGTGACCGCCGCCCATGCCGGCGCCACGGTGGCGGCCGACGGCGTCGATCTCGTCGATGAAGATGATGCATGGTGCGTGCTTCTTGGCCTGCTCGAACATGTCGCGCACGCGGCTGGCACCCACGCCGACGAACATCTCGACGAAGTCGGAACCGGAAATGGTGAAGAACGGCACCTTGGCTTCGCCGGCGATGGCCTTGGCCAGCAGGGTCTTACCGGTACCGGGCGGACCGACCATCAGCACACCGCGGGGGATGCGGCCACCCAGGCGCTGGAACTTGCCAGGGTCACGCAGGAACTCGACCAGTTCGCCAACTTCTTCCTTGGCCTCGTCGCAACCGGCAACGTCAGCCAGGGTAGTCTTGACCTGGTCTTCGGACAGCAGGCGCGCCTTGCTCTTGCCGAAGCTCATCGGGCCGCCTTTACCACCGGCACCGCCCTGCATCTGGCGCATGAAGAACATGAACACGGCGATGATCACCAGAATCGGGAAGCTGGCGACCAACAGTTGCGTCCAGATGCTCTGCTGCTCAGGCTGCTTGCCTTCGACGGTGACGTGGTTATCGACCAGGTCACCGATCAGGCCGTTATCCGTGATGGCTGGGCGGACGGTCTTGAAGTTGTCGCCGTCGGTGCGCTTGCCGGTAATGATGTAGCCGTCGACGGTCACGCGCTCGACCTTGCCATCCTTGACCTGCTGGATGAAGTCGGAATAGTTGAGGGTCTGCGGCTCGTTAGGGCTCGAGAAGTTGTTCATCACCGTCACCAGGACGGCGGCGATGATCAACCAGAGGATCAGATTCTTTGCCATGTCGTTCAATTCGCTACCCTCTGAGGCCGGCGCACGACGCAGCCGTGCCTCGCATGATATTCATCGCCCTAACTTACTACATTACCCACGCATCCGCAGGCACCGTCTGTAACCCTTTGTGAAAGCTAGACTACACGAAGTTCGGACGATCCAGACGGAGCCGCCGATTGGAAATAACTATCGGCAACCCCGCAGCACGCCTTTCACGCTCCCTTGAAACCCTTGCCCAACAGGTACTGTTCGCGGGAACGATCCCGCGAGGACGACGGCTTGCGCATCTGCACCTTGTCGAACTTGCTGCGCACGTCCTTCAGGTACATGTCGAAACCCTCGCCCTGGAAGATCTTGATCAGGAAATCCCCGCCGGGCTTGAGCACGCGGGTCGCCAGATCCAGGGCCAGTTCGCAGAGGAACATGGCACGCGGCATGTCCACCGCGGGCGTACCACTCATATTGGGGGCCATATCGGAAATCACAAGGTCTACGTGCGAATCACCGACCGCCTGCAGGATCTGCTGCAGCACTTCGTCCTGGGTAAAGTCGCCCTGGATGAAGGTAACGTCCGGAATCGAGTCCATTTCCAGGATGTCCGAGGCGATCAACCGCCCTTGGCCGCCAATCAGACGACTGGTCACCTGCGACCAGCCACCTGGCGCTGCGCCGAGGTCGATCACGCTCATGCCGGGGCGGATCAGGCGATCTTTCTCCTGGATCTCCAGCAGCTTGTAGCTCGCACGCGAGCGATAACCATCCTTCTGCGCTTGCTTCACAAAAGGGTCGTTGAAATGTTCACGCAGCCAGTTGGCGCTGCTTTTGGAACGTTGTACCACGGGGCACCTCGATGATATGCGTCGTGTTTGACTGGGCGGAGCCAGGGGCCCTCGGGTAAAATGCCCGTCAATTTTACAGAATCAGACGAAAAGGGTCAGATTATGCCGCTCAATAACGAGCAGAAGAAGCAATACAAGTCCATTGGTCATGACCTGAAGCCGGTCCTGATCGTTGCTGGCAACGGTGTGAACGAAGGCGTTGCCGCCGAACTGGAGCGCGCCTTGGCCGATCACGAGCTGATCAAGGTCGAAATCCGTTCGGAAGACCGTGAAGAGCGCGCCGCCGCGATTGCCGAACTGTGCAAGGTCGGCCGCGCCGAACTGGTGCAGACCATCGGCAAGAAAGCGCTGATCTACCGCAAGAACCCACAGCCGAACAAGCAGCTGTCCAACATCCACCGTTACAAGTAACAGTGGCGCCGATCAGTGGCGCGCCTAGCGCGCCCTGACCGGAACCGGCTGGGCCACCAGCACGATGCCGGAGAAGCCCAGCACCAAAAAGCAGAACATCTGCCAGCGTTCACCCACGGAGATCCCGTAGCGCAGGGTGTAGTAGCTGAGACAGGCAGCAAAGCCAAGCAGCAGCATCTGCCCACGGAACTGCCGCCACCAGGCCGCCAGGCCATCCACCCTCGCCAATACCGCCAGCTGGGTCAACAGCCCGAGCAGCGCCACGCCGATCAACCAACGGTCGATCTGCACGGCAATATCCTGCACCAGCAACGGCGCAAGGCCACTGACCTTGAGCGCCGGCACCAACCCCACGTGGAACACCCACAAGCCACCGACCCAGAAAACCTGGGCCAGCTGCCAGAGGATCCCCTCGAGGGATGGCGCCCGCAGGCGCCGGTCAGATGTGCTTGACTTCGACAATCTCGTACTCGACCGTGCCACTTGGCGTCTTGACGACGACAGTATCACCTTCTTCCTTGCCGATGATGGCACGGGCGATCGGCGCACCGCTGGAGAGCTTGCCCTGCTTCACGTCGGCTTCGTCCTCGCCGACGATCTGGTAGGTCACCTCTTCATCGGTCTCGGTGTTCGCCAGCACCACGGTGGTGCCGAAAATCACCTTGCCGGTGTGGGCGATGGTGGTGACGTCGATCACCACCGAGTTCTGCAGGCGGCCTTCGATATCGCGGATACGCGCCTCGACCATGCCCTGCTCCTCACGGGCGGCATGGTATTCGGCGTTTTCCTTGAGGTCGCCCAGCTCGCGAGCTTCGCCGATTGCCTGGCTCAGGCGCGGACGCTCGGTCTTGCTCAGGAACAGATGCTCTTCTTCCAGGGCGCGAGCGCCCTGGACGGTCATCGGATACTTGGTAATGCTCATGCTTTGAGTCCTGCATGCAGATCCTGCAGGCGACGAACGGTCTTTTCCGGACCGAATTTCAGCGCCTCGCAGATGGCTTCACCGGCCGCAATGGTGGTGGTGCAGTAAATCTTGTGCTGCAGCGCATTGCGACGAATCGAGTAGGAGTCGGCAATCGACTGGCGGCCTTCGGTGGTGTTGATGATCAGCGACACTTCGTCGTTCTTGATCATGTCGACCACGTGCGGACGACCCTCGGTCACCTTGTTCACACGGCGTACTTTCAGGCCGGCCGCTTCGATAACCTTGGCGGTGCCTGCAGTTGCAACCACTTCGAAGCCCAGGGCGATCAGGTCGCGAGCAACCCCAGCCACTTGTGGCTTGTCGTCGTCACGCACGCTGATGAACGCGGTACCGCCGGTCGGCAGCACTTCGCTGGCGCCCATCTGGGCCTTGGCAAAGGCTTCACCGAAGCTGTCGCCGACACCCATGACTTCACCGGTGGATTTCATCTCAGGGCCTAGGATCGGGTCAACCCCCGGGAACTTGGCGAACGGGAAGACGGCTTCCTTGACGCTGTAGAAGTTCGGGATGATTTCCTGGGTGAAGCCCAGTTCTTTCAGGGTTTTGCCAGCCATTACGCGCGCGGCGATCATCGCCAGCGAGGTGCCGATGCACTTGGACACGAACGGCACGGTACGCGAGGCGCGCGGGTTGACCTCGATCACGTAGATCTTGTCGCCCTGCAAGGCCAGCTGCACGTTCATCAGGCCGACCACGCCCAGCTCCAGGGCCATTTTCTTGACCTGTACGCGGACTTCGTCCTGCACTTCCTTGCTCAGCGAGTAAGGTGGCAGCGAGCACGCCGAGTCACCGGAGTGAACGCCGGCCTGCTCGATGTGCTGCATGATCGCGCCGATCACCACGTCGGTACCGTCGCAGACCGCATCCACGTCCATCTCGATGGCGCAGTTGAGGAAATGGTCAAGCAGCACCGGGCTGTCGTTGGACACTTGCACCGCTTCACGCAGGTAGCGCTTGAGTTCGTCCAGTTCGTAGACGATCTCCATCGCACGGCCGCCCAGTACGTAGGACGGGCGCACCACCAGCGGGTAGCCGATAGTGCCGGCCGCCTTGATGGCTTCGTCTTCGCTGCGCACGGTGGCGTTTGGCGGCTGCAGCAGGTTCAGGCGCTGAACCATCTGCTGGAAACGCTCGCGGTCTTCGGCGCGGTCGATGGCGTCCGGGCTGGTGCCGATGATTGGCACGCCGGCTTCTTCCAGGGCACGGGCCAGTTTCAGCGGGGTCTGGCCGCCGTAGTGGACGATGACGCCCTTCGGCTTCTCGACGCGGCAGACTTCCAGCACGTCTTCCAGGGTCAGCGGCTCGAAGTACAGACGGTCGGAGGTGTCGTAGTCGGTGGAGACGGTTTCCGGGTTGCAGTTGACCATGATGGTCTCGTAACCGTCTTCACGCAGTGCCAGCGCAGCGTGCACGCAGCAGTAGTCGAACTCGATGCCTTGGCCGATACGGTTCGGGCCACCGCCCAGGATCATGATCTTGTCGCGGGTCGACGGATTGGCCTCGCACTCTTCCTCGTAGGTCGAGTACAGGTAGGCAGTGTCGGTGGCGAACTCGGCGGCGCAGGTGTCGACGCGCTTGTACACCGGGAACACTTCCAGCTTGTGGCGGTGACGGCGCAGGTTCTTGTCGGTGATACCGAGCAGCTTGGCCAGGCGCTGGTCCGAGAAGCCCTTGCGCTTGAGGCGCAGCATGTAGTCCTTGTCGATTGCCGACAGGGCCAGGGTCTTGACCTTCTCTTCTTCCTTGATCAGGTCTTCCATCTGCACCAGGAACCACAGGTCGATGCCGGTCAGCTGGAAGATTTCCTCGATTGTCATGCCCGAACGCATGGCGTCGGCCACGTACCAGATACGCTCGGCACCCGGCACGGTCAGTTCGCGCTTGAGGATGCTGGCCGCTTCCGGGCTGGCCAGGTCGACTTTCGGGTCGAGGCCGCAGGCGCCGACTTCCAGGCCACGCAGGGCTTTCTGCAGGGATTCCTGGAAGGTACGGCCGATGGCCATGACTTCACCGACAGACTTCATCTGGGTGGTCAGGCGAGCATCGGCCTTGGGGAATTTCTCGAAGGCAAAGCGCGGCAGCTTGGTGACGACGTAGTCGATCGACGGCTCGAAGGACGCCGGGGTACGGCCGCCGGTGATGTCGTTCTGCAGTTCGTCGAGGGTGTAGCCGATGGCCAGCTTGGCGGCGATCTTGGCGATCGGGAAACCGGTGGCCTTGGACGCCAGAGCCGAGGAGCGAGAGACGCGCGGGTTCATCTCGATCACGACCATGCGGCCGGTGTTCGGGCAGATGCCGAACTGCACGTTGGAGCCGCCGGTTTCGACACCGATTTCACGCAGCACCGCCAGCGAGGCGTTGCGCATGATCTGGTATTCCTTGTCGGTCAGGGTCTGTGCCGGAGCAACGGTGATCGAGTCACCGGTGTGCACGCCCATCGGATCGAAGTTCTCGATCGAGCAGACGATGATGCAGTTGTCCTTCTTGTCGCGGACCACCTCCATCTCGTATTCCTTCCAACCGATCAGCGATTCGTCGATCAGCAGTTCCTTGGTCGGCGACAGGTCCAGACCACGGGTGCAGATTTCTTCGAACTCTTCACGGTTGTAGGCAATCCCGCCACCGGTGCCGCCCATGGTGAACGATGGGCGGATGATGCACGGGAAGCCGAGCTTCTCGAGGACCGCATTGGCCTCTTCCATGCTGTGGGCGATACCCGAGCGCGGGCACTCCAGGCCGATATCCTTCATGGCCTTGTCGAAGCGCGAGCGGTCTTCGGCCTTGTCGATGGTGTCAGCGTTGGCACCGATCATCTCCACGCCGAACTTTTCCAGAACGCCATGGCGCTCCAGGTCCAGGGCGCAGTTCAGCGCAGTCTGGCCGCCCATGGTCGGCAGGACGGCGTCCGGACGCTCTTTCTCGATGATCTTGGCCACCGATTGCCATTTGATCGGCTCGATGTAGGTGGCGTCGGCCATGGCCGGGTCGGTCATGATGGTGGCTGGGTTGGAGTTCACCAGGATGACGCGGAAACCTTCCTCGCGCAGGGCCTTGCAGGCCTGGGCGCCGGAATAGTCGAACTCACAGGCCTGGCCGATCACGATCGGGCCAGCGCCGAGAATCAGGATGCTTTTGATGTCTGTACGTTTTGGCATGGTGGTCACTCAAATCCGGGGTCAGTCGGCAAGCCGCTTTGAACAATCTGGGTCAGGCGCTTCCGGGCACGGCACAAGCCGGCCCGGGGCCTTGAAGCAGGATGCTCAGCGGCGCTTGGCCATGGCATCGGTGAAACGATCGAACAGTGGCGCGACATCGGTCGGGCCCGGGCTCGCTTCAGGGTGGCCCTGGAAGCTGAACGCGCATTTGTCGGTGCGCTCGATACCCTGCAGGGTGCCGTCGAACAGCGACTTGTGGATGGCGCGGACATTGCCTGGCAGGGTGGCTTCGTCGACGGCAAAGCCGTGGTTCTGGCTGGTGATCATGACCACACCGGTATCCAGGTCCTGGACCGGGTGGTTGGCACCGTGGTGGCCGTGGCCCATCTTCACGGTCTTGGCACCGGAGGCCAGGGCCAGCAGCTGGTGGCCGAGGCAGATACCGAAGACCGGAATCTCGGTCTCGAGGATTTCCTTGATCGCCTGGATGGCGTAGTCGCATGGCTCCGGATCACCAGGGCCGTTGGACAGGAACACACCATCGGGGTTGAGCGCGAGCACTTCGCTGGCCGGGGTCTGGGCAGGCACCACGGTGACGCGGCAACCACGCGCGACCAACATGCGCAGGATGTTCAGCTTGACGCCGTAGTCGAAGGCAACCACGTGGTACGGCAGGTCGGCAGCATCGATGGTCGGGTGGCTGTCGGTCTTCAGCTCCCACACGCTGGAACGCCACTCGTAGCGCTCCTTGGTGGAAACGACCTTGGCCAGGTCCATGCCCTTCAGGCCCGGGAAGGAACGGGCAGCGGCGATGGCCTGCTCTTCGGTGATGTTGTCACCGGCGAGGATGCAGCCGTTCTGGGCGCCCTTTTCACGCAGGATACGGGTCAGGCGACGGGTATCGATACCGGCGATGGCGACAACGTTGTTGGCCTTGAGGTACTCAGGCAGCGACTGGGTGTTGCGCCAGTTGCTGGCCAGCAGCGGCAGGTCGCGGATGACCAGGCCAGCGGACCAGACGCGGTTGGATTCGGCGTCTTCCGGGGTGGTGCCGGTATTGCCGATGTGCGGGTAGGTCAGGGTGACGATTTGCTGCGAGTAGGAAGGGTCTGTAAGGATTTCCTGGTAGCCGGTCATAGCGGTGTTGAATACCACCTCGCCAACGGTCTGACCGTCGGCACCAATGGCTTCACCGCGAAAAATACTGCCGTCGGCAAGGGCGAGTATGGCTGGCTTTGTCAAGAAGACCTCCCGTAAATCAAGCATGAAAGGGCGATCGCAGGTTGCAAAAAAGCGGAGTGACGTATGGACACGTCACCCCGCTTTTAAGTGCTGAATTCAATTCGCTGCGCGCTTTTAGTGGACACACTAAAGCTGTAGCTTACAGAAAAGTGCGTTTTCGGTCTACCGTAGATGTGTCTCTAAAACACACCAATGCGACAAGGGGCTGCCAGGCAGCCCCGCGGCATCAACGCAGCTCGAGCACGTCCTGCATGTCGTACAGGCCAGGCTCACGCCCTTCCAGCCACAGCGCAGCGCGCACGGCGCCCTTTGCGAACGTCATGCGGCTGGAGGCCTTGTGGGTGATCTCCAGGCGCTCGCCTTCGGCGGCGAACAGCACGGTGTGATCACCGACCACATCACCGGCACGCACGGTGGCGAAACCGATGGTCTTGCGATCACGAGCACCGGTCTGGCCTTCACGACCATAAACCGCCACTTCCTGCAGGTCGCGCCCCAACGCATTGGCAACCACTTCACCCATGCGCAGCGCGGTCCCCGACGGCGCGTCGACCTTGTGCCGGTGATGGGCCTCGATGATCTCGATATCCACATCATCGCCCAGCACCCGGGCCGCCATGTCCAACAGCTTGAGACTGAGGTTCACACCCACGCTGAAGTTCGCGGCGAAGACGATCGGGATCTCCTTGCCCGCCTCTGCCAGCAGCTCTTTCTCTTCCGGCGTGAAACCGGTGGTGCCGATAACCATGGCCTTGCCCGCCTTGCGGCAGAACGCCAGGTTCTTCAGGGTCACCGAAGGATGCGTGAAGTCGATCAGCACATCGAACTCGTCGGCAACCTTGGCCAGGTCATCACAGATCGGCACGCCGATACGCCCCAGGGCCGCCAGCTCACCGGCATCAGCCCCGACCAGCGAGCTGTCCGGGCGGTCGATCGCCGCCGTCAGGCCCGTCAGGGGCGCCTGCTGCTGCACGGCCTCGACGAGGGTCTTGCCCATCCGCCCCGCCGCGCCCATTACCGCAATACGTCGCATAGCCTGTTCCTTCTCAGAGATCGCCGAAGAAGCGCTTCATACCCTCGAACCAGCCACTGGCCTTGGGCGAATGGGAGCTGTCACCCTCGAGCGAGTCACGCAGCTCTTCGAGCAGTTCGCGCTGGCGACGGCTGAGGTTGACCGGCGTTTCCACCGCCACGCGGCACAGCAGGTCGCCTGCAGCACCACCGCGCACCGGCGCCACACCCTTGCCACGCAAGCGGAACTGCTTGCCGGTCTGGGTGCCTTCGGGAATTTTCAGCTTCACGCGACCATCGAGGGTCGGCACTTCCAGCTCGCCACCCAGGGCGGCGTCGGTGTAGCTGATCGGCACTTCGCAGTAGAGGTGCTTGCCGTCGCGCTGGAAGATCGGGTGCTCGCGCACATTGACGACCACATACAGGTCACCGGTCGGACCGCCATGGGCACCCGCCTCGCCTTCGCCGGACAGGCGGATGCGATCGCCGGTATCGACGCCAGCCGGCACCTTGACCGACAGGGTCTTGTATTCCTCGACACGACCTTCGCCGTGGCACGAGCCGCAAGGGTCGGTGATGATCTTGCCCTGGCCATGACAGCGGGGGCACGTCTGCTGCACCGCGAAGAAGCCCTGCTGCATGCGCACCTGACCGATACCGCCACAGGTCGGGCAGGTCGACGGGGTCGAGCCCTTCTTGGCGCCGGAGCCGTCGCACGGCTTGCAGTTGACCAGCGTAGGGACGCGGATATTGACCGTGGTACCGCGCACCGCCTCCTCGAGATTGAGCTCGAGGGTGTAGCGCAGGTCACTGCCACGCTGGGCGCCGCCACGACCACCACCACGGCCACCGCCGAAGAAATCACTGAAGACATCACCGAAGATATCGGAGAAGTTGGCACCACCGAAACCGGCACCGCCGCCACCCATGCTCGGGTCGACGCCGGCGTGGCCGTACTGGTCGTACGCCGCACGCTTGCTGGCATCCGACAGCACTTCGTAGGCCTCGTTGGCTTCCTTGAACAGGTCTTCCGACTCTTTATCACCCGGGTTGCGGTCAGGGTGGTACTTCATCGCCAGACGGCGGTAGGCCTTCTTCAGATCACCTTCACTGGCGCCACGCTCGACACCCAGGACTTCATAAAAATCACGCTTTGCCATAGGTCATTTGCACTCTTGGGGGCGTTCGGCATACCTCTGCGCATCGGTGCGCCATGCCGTCAGCACCTGCCGCCATACGCGAATGCGCCCAGACAGATGCTGTAAATAATTCTCGTGTTCCAGACACGCCAACGCGGGAGCAAGCCCCCGCGCGGCGACATCCTACCAGCTCACCGGCAAACGACGGTGAACTGGGCGACAACATGCAGGACTTACTGCTTGTTGTTGTCTTTTACTTCTTCGAACTCGGCGTCAACCACGTCGTCGTGCTTGGCTTCCGGCTCGGCCTGCTGGGCGCCGCCCTGCGGTTGCTCGGCCTGTTGCTCGGCGTACATCTTCTGGGCAACAGGGGCCGAAACCTTGGACAGCTCCTCGACCTTGGCGTCGATGGCAGCCTTGTCGTCGCCCTTGACGGCGGCCTCCAGGGCAACCACGGCGGCCTCGATGGCAGTCTTCTCTTCGGCGGTGACCTTGTCACCCGCTTCAGTGACCATCTTGCGGGTCGAGTGGACCAGCGCATCACCCTGGTTACGGGCGGCGGCCAGCTCTTCGAACTTGCGGTCTTCCTCGGCGTTGGCCTCGGCGTCACGCACCATTTTCTCGATTTCTTCGTCGGACAGACCGGAGTTGGCCTTGATCACGATCGACTGCGCCTTGCCGGTAGCCTTGTCCTTCGCACCGACGTGCAGGATGCCGTTGGCGTCGATGTCGAAGGTCACTTCGATCTGCGGCACGCCGCGTGGAGCCGGCGGGATGTCAGCCAGGTCGAACTTGCCCAGCGACTTGTTCTGCGAAGCTTGCTTGCGCTCGCCCTGCAGCACGTGGATGGTCACGGCGCCCTGGTTGTCGTCGGCGGTCGAGAACACCTGCGACTTCTTGGTCGGGATGGTGGTGTTCTTCTCGATCAGCGCGGTCATCACGCCACCCATGGTTTCGATACCCAGGGTCAGCGGGCTGACGTCCAGCAGCAGCACGTCCTTCACGTCACCGGCCAGAACGGCACCCTGGATGGCGGCACCCATGGCAACGGCTTCGTCCGGGTTGACGTCCTTGCGCGCTTCTTTACCAAAGAAGTCGGCAACGGCTTTCTGCACCATCGGCATACGGGTCTGGCCACCGACCAGGATCACGTCGTCGATCTTGCTGGCATCAATGCCGGCGTCCTTCAGGGCGATGCGGCATGGCTCGATGGTACGGTTGACCAGGTCTTCGACCAGCGACTCCAGCTTGGCGCGGGAGATCTTCACGTTCAGGTGCTTCGGACCAGTTGCATCTGCAGTGATGTACGGCAGATTGACGTCGGTCGACTGAGCCGAGGACAGCTCGATCTTGGCCTTTTCAGCGGCTTCTTTCAGGCGCTGCAGGGCCAGGGGATCGTTCTTCAGGTCCATGCCGGACTCTTTCTTGAACTCGTCGACGAGGTAGTCGATCAGGCGCATGTCAAAGTCTTCGCCACCCAGGAAGGTGTCACCGTTGGTGGCCAGCACTTCGAACTGGTGCTCACCGTCGACTTCGGCGATTTCGATGACCGATACGTCGAAGGTACCACCACCCAGGTCATAGACGATGACGGTATGGTCGCCCTTGCCCTTGTCCATGCCGTAGGCCAGCGCAGCGGCGGTCGGCTCGTTGATGATGCGTTTTACGTCCAGGCCAGCGATGCGGCCGGCGTCCTTGGTCGCCTGGCGCTGGCTGTCGTTGAAGTAGGCCGGCACGGTGATGACCGCTTCGGTGACCGGCTCGCCGAGGTAGTCTTCGGCGGTCTTCTTCATTTTCTTCAGGACTTCGGCGCTGATCTGCGGCGGAGCCATCTGCTTGTCGGCAGCCTCGACCCAGGCGTCACCATTGTTGGCCTTGACGATCTTGTAAGGCACCAGCTTGATGTCTTTCTGTACGACATCTTCTTCGAAGCGGCGGCCGATCAGACGCTTCACCGCGAACAGGGTGTTGTGCGGGTTGGTGACCGCCTGGCGCTTGGCCGACTGGCCAACCAGGATCTCGCCGTCGTTGGCGTAGGCGATGATCGAAGGCGTGGTGCGCGCGCCTTCGGCGTTCTCGATGACCTTGGCAGTGCCGTTTTCCAGCACGGAGACGCAGGAGTTGGTGGTCCCCAGGTCGATACCGATGATTTTACCCATGTTGATTCTCCCGAAACTTGAATTTGGTAGCAGCGACTGCTTTGGCCAACTGCGCTAATACTTGAAGGCTTGACACCTAGATGGGGGTGCCCGAAAAGATTTCAAGCCTTTTCGTTGATCGAAGGCTGCGGGGCGCTCGGCGCCTTGCTGACCACCACCATGGCGGGGCGCAGCAGGCGGCCATTGAGCAGGTAGCCCTTCTGGAACACGTTCAGCACGCTGTTCGGCTCGACATCAGCACTTTCCTGCATGGCCATCGCCTGGTGGTGCTCGGCGTTGAATGGCTGGCCGTGCGGCTCGATGGTCTCGAGGTTGTAGCGCTTGAGGGTGTCCTGGAACATCTTCAGGGTCAGCTCGATGCCTTCGCGCATCGGCTTGATGGTCTCGTCGTCGGCGCTGGACAGCTCCAGACCACGCTCCAGGCTGTCGATGATCGGCAGCAGGTCGCCGGCGAACTTCTCCAGGGCGAACTTGTGGGCCTTCTCGACATCCTGCTCGGCACGGCGGCGGATGTTCTGCAGGTCGGCAGCGGCGCGCAGGGACTGGTCCTTGGCGGCGGCCAGCTGCTCCTCGAGCTCCAGGACACGGGCATCGGCATTCGCGGCGCCTGCTTCTTCGGAATTCAGGTTCTTCTCATCCAGCTGTTCGTCAGCCATTGGGTTTCTCCTCCACGATTTCTGTCGTGCGAGCCAGGCTCGCCATGTCTTGCCGGCTATATGGGGTCGGAAAAACCAGGTTCAAGGGGGAAGGTGCTTTTCCACATTCGTCGACCGGCTATTGGCAGACTCGCGAAAAGCACTGTATAAATATCCAGACAAGACCCTTCGGGAGCCGCCCCATGCTGGTGCACCTGTCCATTCACAACTACGCCATCGTCGAACACCTCGACCTCGAGATCGCCCGCGGCATGTCCGTCATCACCGGCGAGACCGGGGCCGGCAAGTCGATCATGCTCGATGCCCTCGGCCTGGCCTTGGGCGACCGCGCCGACAGCGGCGTGGTGCGCCCGGGTACCGACAAAGCCGACATCCTCGCCACGTTTGACCTGGTCGACATCCCCGAGGCGCACGCCTGGCTCGCCGAGCGCGACCTGGAAAGCGACGGCCCCTGCATCCTGCGCCGGGTGATTACCGCCGAGGGCCGTAGCCGCGGCTACATCAATGGCACCCCTTGTCCGCTGGGAGACCTCAAGGCCCTGGGCGAGCTGCTGATCGATATCCACAGCCAGCACGAACACCAGTCACTGCTGAAAACCGACACCCACCGCCGCCTGGTGGACGAGTATGCCGGCGCCACCGATCTGGCCCGCCAGGTGCAGCTGGCCGCCAAGCGCTGGAACCAGACGCGCCAGGAGCTGGAGCGTCTGAGCAACTCCGGCGACGAGCAGCGGGCGCGCCACCAGTTGCTCAGCTACCAGCTGGAGGAACTCGACAACCTCGGACTGGGCGAAAACGAACTGGAGCAGCTTGAGCAGGAGCACAAGAACCTGACCAACGCCGAGGCACTCTTCGGCATTTGCCGCCAGGTCATCGAACAGTGCAGCGAAAGCGATTCAGGCAACGTGCTGAGTGCCCTGACCATGAGCCTCAACCGCCTCGGCGCGGTAGGCAATGCACCCAAAGCACTGGGCGAGGCGGTCAACCTGATTGCCAGCGCGCAGATCCAGGTGGAGGAGGCCGTCGGCGAACTCAACCGCTTCCTCGACAACTTCGACGCCGACCCGATGCGCCTGCAGACCCTTGAAGAGCGCCTGGACACCATCTACACCCTCGCCCGCAAGCACCGCGTGCATCCCACTGAACTGCCGCACCTGCAACAGCGCCTGATGGAAGAGCTGGAAGGGCTGAACGCCAGCGACGAATCGATCGAGCGACTGGGCGAGGAGCTCGCGGCCTTCGCACAGCATTATAAAGAGAAGGCCATCGAGCTCAGCACCCTGCGCCGGCAGGCGGCCAAACAGCTGGCCACCGCCGTGGAGCAGGAAATCCAACGCCTGGGCATGCCCGGCGGACGCTTCTGCATCGAACTCACCCCCTTCGAAAGCACGGACCTCTCACCCCATGGCCTGGAACAGATCGAACTGCTGGTCAGTGCCAACCCCGGCCAGCCACTCAAGGGCCTGGCCAAAGTGGCCTCGGGCGGCGAACTGTCACGCATCAGCCTGGCGATCCAGGTGATCACCGCACAGACCTCACGCATTCCAACCCTGGTATTCGACGAAGTCGACGTTGGCATCGGCGGCCCGACCGCCGAGATCGTCGGCCAATTGCTTCGCCGCCTCGGCGAGCGCGGCCAGGTGCTGACCGTGACCCACCTGCCACAGGTCGCAGCCCAGGGGCATCACCACCTGTTCGTGCACAAGGTGCGCAACAGCGACACCACGCATACCGCCGTGGCCAGCCTGGGCAAGCGCGAGCGGGTCGAGGAAGTGGCGCGGATGCTGGGCGGCATCGACCTCACCAAAGAGTCGCTGGCCCATGCGCGCAAGATGGTGGTGACCAGCAAGACCTGAGCGGGCCCACCCCACGCACGCTCCCCAGAACGCACAAAGGCGACCCGAAGGTCGCCTTTGTCGTCAATAACGAGATAAATCGTTACTTCTTTTTACGCACATACAGAACCAGATTGTGGTCCACCAGCTCGAAACCGTGCTCGGCAACGATTTCCTTCTGGCGCTTTTCGATCTCGACATCGAAGAACTCGATGACTTCACCGCTGTCCACGTTGACCATGTGGTCGTGGTGGCCGCCGTCAGCCAGCTCGAATACCGCGTGGCCGCCATCGAAGTTATGGCGAACCACCAGACCCGCCGCTTCGAACTGGGTCAGTACGCGATACACGGTCGCCAGACCGACATCCTCGCCAGCCTCCATCAGCGCCTTGTACACATCCTCGGCACTCATGTGACGCTGCTCGGTGGAGTCGAGCATCTGAAGAATCTTTACTCGAGGCAGGGTTACCTTGAGGCCCGCTTTGCGCAATTCGCTATTTTCAACCATGGTCAGCTTTCTCGCCGATGCTGCTTCGCAGCTTCTCTTAATACGGGTATGATCGGGGTTTACGTTGTCCAGCCAAGATAGTGGAAGTCGCCCACCGATGCAAAACACCAAGCTCTTGCTAACCAGCCTCACCCTAGTGGGACTGCTCGCACTCGCCGGTTGCTCGTTTCCCGGGGTTTACAAAATCGACATCCAGCAGGGCAATGTCGTCACGCAGGACATGATAGACCAATTGCGTCCGGGAATGACCCGCCGACAAGTAAGGTTTATCATGGGCAACCCCCTACTGCAGGACACCTTCCACACCAATCGCTGGGATTATCTCTACAGCCTGCAGCCTGGCGGCGGCCAGCGCCAGCAAGAGCGCATGAGCATCTTCTTCAACGAGAACGATCAACTGGTCAACCTTTCTGGCGACTTCATGCCAGGCGTCAGCCGCGACCAGGAAATCCTCGGTGGCAGCGGTGACACCACGGTCAACCCGGACAAGCAGCCGAGCCAACCGGAGAAGCCAGCCAAGCCAGGCTCGCTGGAAGACTCGCTGCAGAAGGAAATCGACAACGTCGAGACCACCCCGGTGCCGACACCAGCACCGCTGGAAACTTCGCCGCAGTAAATGCGCCGATACTAAAAAGCCCGGATCTTGTCCGGGCTTTTTATTGCCTGCATGAATGGCGGGGCTTGCTCACCTGCCACGCGCGCCCTCAACCATTGAGCTGCTTGGCCCGCTGGCAGAAGGCATCGACCATCGTGTTGGCCGCCTGGTTGAACAGCGGCCCCAATGTGGCCCGCACCAGGGCACCTGCGTAGTCGAACGACAGGTCGAGGCTGATCTTGCAGGCCTTCTCTCCCAACGGCTTGAACACCCACAGCCCGTGCAACTGGGTGAACGGCCCCTCCTCCAGGTTCATCTCGATCGACTGCCCCGGCACCAGCACATTGCGCGTGATGAACTGCTGGCTCATGCCACCCTTGGCCACTTCCAGCCTTGCCCGCATGTGCGTGTCACTGGTCTCGAGCACCGTGGACGCCGAGCACCAGGGCAGGAACTCCGGGTAGCTCGCCACATCGTTGACCAGGTCGTAGAGCGCCTGGGCAGGGTACGGCAGCAGAGCGGAGCGTTGAATATGGGTAGTCATCCAGGCGTCACTTCCAAACTGGGCGGCAGCGCTTGTCAGCGCCTTGAAAACGGCTCTGCGCGGCAGAGCGTGGGTTGCATTGTCCGGGATTCACACAACAGGCTCAAGCGCAGCTAAACCCCGTAGCCGAGGACGCGGCGACTGCCTATAATGCCGCCCCTATGGCTAAACAAAAGAAGCATCCGACCGGGACCATCGCGCAGAACAAGAAAGCGCGACACGATTACTTCATCGAACACAAGTTCGAGGCCGGACTGGTCCTGTCCGGCTGGGAAGTAAAAAGCCTGCGGGCCGGCAAGGCGCACCTGACCGACAGCTACGTGCTGCTCAAGGATGGCGAAGCCTGGCTGTTCGGCAGCCACATCACCCCGCTGAACACCGCCAGCACCCACGTCATCGCCGATCCCATCCGCACCCGTAAGCTGCTGCTGAACAAGCGCGAGCTCGAGCGCCTGGAAGCGGCCGTGGCGCAGAAGGGCTACACCTGCGTGGCGATGTCGCTGTACTGGAGCAAGCACCTGATCAAGTGCGAGATCGCACTCGGCAAGGGCAAGAAGGAGTTCGACAAGCGCGATACCGTGCGCGAGCGCGACTCCAACCGCGAGCTGCAGCGCACGATGCGCAACAAGGGCAAGGAAGAGTAGAGCTCGGCCTGACCTTTCCCGTGGGAGCGGGCTTGCCCCGCGATAGCGCCAGGCCAGGCAGTACCGCTGCCCCTGCTAGCGCGATCGCGGGGCATGCCCGCTCCCACGAAGCCCAGAATCAGCGTCCGCTGCGCCGCTCCGCACGCGCCACCCGCTGCGCTTGCTGCTGCGCCTCCTGCAGCACCTCCTGCACATATAGGATGTGCCGGCTGGACACCTCCCGCGCGTCCTCCGCGCGCCCCTCGACAATCGCCAGATACAACTCGCGATGCTGGCTGATCAGCATGTCGCGGGTCTCCGTGCGTTGCTGGTACATACCGCCAATGTTGGTCACCACATTGCGCTTGAGCAGGTCGAACAACCCGCGAATGGTGTGCAACAGCACGGCATTGTGGCTGGCCTCGGCAATGGCCAGATGAAAGCGCGCATCCGCCGCGCCCTCCTCCGCCCGGTCCACTTCACCGACACGGTTGTAGCAGTCCTGCAAGGCGTCGAACGCAGTCTTCAGCCGCTCGCGATCCGGCTCGGTGGCGCGCTGCGCCGCGTAGTAGGCGCAGGACGCCTCCAGCGTATGACGAAACTCCAGCAGGTCACGCTGCGCCTCGGGACTGGATTCGAGAAGTTTCAGCAAGGGGTCGCTGAAGGTCGAGCCCAATGACTCGGCCACATAGTTGCCGCCGCCCTGGCGACTGACCAGCAAGCCCTTGGCCACCAACTTCTGGATCGCCTCGCGCAGCGACGGGCGCGACACGCCGAACTGCTCGGCCAGGGCGCGCTCAGCCGGCAGGCGCTGACCCGAGGTGAGGGTGCCTTCGAGAATCATCCCTTCCAACCGATCGACGATGTCGTCGGACAGGCGCCGCTGGCGGACCTGATCAAAAACCATCACATGCTCTCCACGAACCCCGGGGATGCGAATCCGGGGGCGCCTATTCTGCGCCTATCCGACTTGCGCCGACACCCATCAGGCGGCGTTTTTCCCAGCCATTCAGATGCCCGCTCATCGGCATCCGACCAAAGTTTCCCCCAGGACAAATTGACACACCCGCTGCTGCGCTTTTAACCTAGCGACCAGCCATTGTAAATTGGTCTTACCAATTATCCAATGCCAGTGCCTTGACCAACAACAATTAGGGGCCACCCCATATGCAAACCTGGCAACAACTCTATACCCCGCTTGGTAGCCTTGGCCTGTCCGCGCTGGCGGCGGTCATCCCAATCGTGTTCTTCTTCCTTGCCCTTGCCGTGTTCCGCCTCAAGGGCCACGTCGCCGGCAGCATCACCCTGGCGCTGTCGATCCTGGTGGCGATCTTCGCCTTCCAGATGCCTGTCGACATGGCCCTGGCCGCTGCGGGTTACGGCTTCCTCTATGGCCTCTGGCCAATTGCCTGGATCATCGTTGCCGCGGTGTTCCTCTACAAACTCACGGTCAAGAGTGGCCAGTTCGAGGTCATCCGCAGCTCGGTGCTGTCGATCACCGACGACCAGCGCCTGCAGGTGCTGCTGATTGGCTTCTGCTTCGGCGCCTTCCTCGAAGGCGCGGCCGGCTTCGGCGCACCGGTGGCCATCACCGCCGCGCTGCTGGTGGGCCTGGGCTTCAACCCGCTGTATGCCGCCGGCCTGTGCCTGATCGCCAACACCGCCCCGGTGGCCTTTGGCGCCCTGGGCATCCCGATCATCGTGGCCGGGCAGGTAACCGGCATCGACGCCTTCCACATCGGCGCCATGACCGGACGCCAGCTGCCGCTGCTGTCGCTGTTCGTGCCGTTCTGGCTGGTGTTCATGATGGACGGCGTGCGCGGCGTGAAAGAGACCTGGCCTGCCGCCCTGGTGGCCGGCCTGAGCTTCGCCGTCACCCAGTACTTCACCTCCAACTTCATCGGCCCGGAGCTACCCGACATCACCTCGGCCCTGGCCAGCCTGATCGCCCTGACCCTGTTCCTCAAGGTCTGGCAGCCCAAGCGCGCGTTCGCCGAGGCCAAAGGCAGCGTCGGCGCCGCAGTCGTGCAGTCGAGCGGCAGCCAACCGAGCCCGTACAGCTTTGGCGAGATCTTCAAGGCCTGGTCGCCATTCCTGATCCTCACCGTACTGGTCACCATCTGGACCCTGAAACCGTTCAAGGCAGCCTTCGCCCCGGGCGGCGCGATGTACAACTTCGTGTTCAACTTCGCCATCCCGCACCTCGACCAGCTGGTGGTGAAGACCGCCCCAATCGTCACAGCGCCCATCGCCATGCCGGCGGTGTTCAAGCTCGACCCGATTTCCGCCACCGGCACCGCGATCTTCCTATCGGCACTGATCTCGATGTGGGTGTTGAAGATCAACTTCAAAACTGGTCTGACCACTTTCAAAGAGACCTTCTGGGAACTGCGCTGGCCGATCCTGTCGATCGGCATGGTGCTGGCCTTCGCCTTCGTCACCAACTACTCGGGCATGTCCTCGACCATGGCCCTGGTGCTGGCCGGCACCGGCGCGGCATTCCCGTTCTTCTCGCCGTTCCTCGGCTGGCTGGGCGTGTTCCTGACCGGCTCGGACACTTCGTCCAATGCCCTGTTCAGCTCGCTGCAGGCCACCACCGCGCACCAGATCGGCGTCAGCGACACTCTGCTGGTGGCGGCCAACACCAGCGGAGGCGTGACCGGCAAGATGATCTCGCCGCAGTCGATCGCCGTGGCCTGCGCGGCCACCGGCCTGGTCGGCAAGGAATCCGACCTGTTCCGCTTCACCGTCAAGCACAGCCTGTTCTTCGCCACCATCGTCGGCCTGATCACTCTGGTCCAGGCCTACTGGCTCACTGGCATGCTGGTTCATCACTAAAGTGACAGGGGCCGGGCGCCTTAACGCGCCCGGCATTCCCCACAAGCAACGCTGCGAGAATCCATGATCATTTCCGCCTCCACCGACTATCGCGCCGCGGCCCAACGCAAGCTGCCTCCCTTCCTGTTCCACTACGCCGACGGCGGCGCCTACGCCGAGCACACCCTGCGCCACAATGTCTCGGACCTTGCCGGCATCGCCTTGCGCCAGCGCGTGCTGAAGAACATGTCCGAACTGAGCTTGCAGACAAAACTGTTCGACGAGACTCTGAGCATGCCCGTGGCCCTGGCCCCGGTCGGCCTCACCGGCATGTACGCCCGTCGTGGCGAGGTGCAGGCGGCACGCGCAGCGGCGGCCCATGGCATTCCGTTCACGATGTCGACGGTATCGGTGTGCCCGATCGAAGAAGTGGCCCCGGCCATCGACCGGCCAATGTGGTTCCAGCTGTATGTCCTGAAAGACCGCGGCTTCATGCGCAACGCCTTGGAGCGTGCGAAAGCGGCCGGCGTGAAGACCTTGGTGTTCACCGTCGACATGCCCGTGCCCGGCGCCCGCTACCGCGACGCCCACTCCGGCATGAGCGGCGCCAACGGCCCGCTGCGCCGTGTGCTGCAAGCCATGACTCACCCGCAATGGGCCTGGGACGTCGGCGTGATGGGCCGCCCCCACGACCTGGGCAATATCTCCGCCTACCGCGGCAACCCCACGGGCCTGGCCGACTACATCGGCTGGCTGGGCAACAACTTCGACCCGTCCATCTCCTGGAAAGACCTGGAGTGGATCCGCGAATTCTGGGACGGCCCGATGATCATCAAGGGCATCCTCGACGCCGATGACGCCCGCGACGCGGTCAAGTTCGGCGCCGACGGCATCGTCGTCTCCAACCACGGCGGCCGCCAGCTCGACGGCGTGTTGTCCAGCGCCCGTGCGCTGCCGGCCATCGCCGACGCGGTGAAGGGCGATATCAAGATCCTCGCCGACTCCGGCATCCGCAGCGGACTCGATGTGGTGCGCATGATCGCCCTGGGCGCCGACAGCGTGCTGATCGGCCGCGCCTTCCTCTATGCCCTGGCGACCCACGGCGAGGCCGGGGTGAAGAACCTGCTGGAGCTGTTCGAGAAAGAGATGCGCGTGGCCATGGTGCTGACCGGCGCCAAGTCCATCGGCGAGATCAGCAAAGACTCGCTGGTCCGCGAACTGGGCGCCTGAGCGCGCCCGCCAACGCCTGATTACCCGGGGCACGCCGCGCACCAGACGCCGCGGCCCCGCGAGGAGACTGCATGAGCCTGCCCGCCGCGTTCCTGCGTGATGCCGAGCGCCTGATCCCCGCCGAGCGCCGCTTCGACGACCCGACTTCGACCCTGGCCTTCGGCACCGACGCCAGCTTCTACCGGCTGATCCCCAAGCTGGTGCTGCGCGTGGAGTCCGAGGACGAAGTGGTCGCGCTGATCCAGCTGGCCCAGCGTGACCGGGTAGCGGTGACTTTCCGCGCTGCCGGCACCAGCCTGTCCGGCCAGGCCATCAGCGACTCGGTGCTGATCGTGCTCGGCGACAACTGGAATGGCCGGGAGATTCGCAACCACGGCGAGCAGATCCGCCTGCAGCCCGGCGTGATCGGCGCCCAGGCCAATGCCTGGCTGGCCCCCTATGGGCGCAAGATCGGCCCGGACCCGGCGTCGATCAACGCCTGCAAGATCGGCGGCATCGTCGCCAACAATGCCAGCGGCATGTGCTGCGGCACCGCGCAGAACACCTACCACACCCTCGCCGGCCTGCGCCTGGTGCTGGCCGATGGCACCCGCCTGGACAGCGAAGACCCGGCCAGCGTCGCCACATTCGAGCAAAGCCACGCCAGCCTGCTGGACGAACTGGCCCGCCTTGGCCGCGAGACCCGCGCCAACACCACGCTGGCTGAGCGCATCCGGCACAAGTACCGGCTGAAGAACACCACGGGGCTTTCGCTTAACGCACTGGTGGACTACGACCAGCCGCTCGATATTCTGCAACACTTGCTGGTCGGCTCCGAGGGGACCCTGGGTTTCATCAGCGCCGTCACCTACGACACCGTGCCCGACCACCCGCACAAGGCCAGCGCGCTGCTGGTGTTCCCCAGCGTCGAAAGCTGCTGCCGCGCCGTGACCGTGCTCAAGCGCCAGCCCGTCTCCGCCGTGGAGCTGCTCGACCGACGCAGCCTGCGCTCGGTGCAGGAGATGCCGGGCATGCCGGCGTGGGTCAAGGACCTGTCGACCAACGCCTGCGCCCTGCTGATCGAATGTCGCGCGGCCAGCCAGAGCCTGCTGCACGAGCAACTCGAGCAGGTAATGGCGTCCATCGACGACTACCCGCTGGAGCAGAAGGTCGCGTTCAGCGAAGACCCGGCGGTGTACAACCAGCTGTGGAAGATCCGCAAGGACACCTTCCCCGCCGTCGGCGCCGTGCGCCAGACCGGCACCACGGTGATCATCGAGGACGTGACCTTCCCCATCGAACAACTGGCCGAAGGCGTCAACCGTCTGATCCAGCTGTTCGACAAGCACCGCTACGACGAGGCGATCATTTTCGGCCACGCCCTGGAAGGCAACCTGCACTTCGTCTTCACCCAGGGCTTCAACAGCGCCGAGGAAGTGGCTCGCTACCAGGCCTTCATGGACGACGTGGCGCAGCTGGTGGCGGTGGAGTTCGGTGGCTCGCTCAAGGCCGAGCATGGCACCGGGCGCAACATGGCGCCCTTCGTCGAGCTGGAATGGGGGCATGACGCCTACCAGCTGATGTGGAAGCTCAAGCGCCTGCTCGACCCCAACGGCATCCTCAACCCCGACGTGGTGCTGAGCGAGGACCCTGACATCCACCTGAAGAACCTCAAGCCGCTGCCGGCCGCCGACGAGATCGTCGACAAGTGCATCGAGTGCGGTTTCTGCGAGCCGGTATGTCCGTCGAAAGGGCTTACCTTGAGCCCGCGCCAGCGCATCGTCATGTGGCGCGACATCCAGGCGAAGAAACGCGCCGGCGTTGATACCCGCGAACTGCTGCGCACCTACCAGTACCAGGGCATCAACACCTGCGCCGCCACTGGCCTGTGCGCCCAGCGCTGCCCGGTGGGCATCAACACTGGCGAGCTGGTGAAGAAGCTGCGCGGGCAGGCGGCCGAGCACGGCAAGGCCGCCGACTGGCTGGCCGAACATTTCCACGCCACCCTGCGCGGTGCCCGCTTCACGCTGGCCACCGCCAATGGCGCGCGCAAGCTGCTCGGTGCCCCACGCATGAGTCGGCTCAGCGCCCGCCTGAGCAAGGCCAGCAAAGGCCGCCTGCCACAGTGGACACCCGCCATGCCGCAGCCGTTGCGGGCCGTCGAGCTCCGCACTGCAAACCACGACGACCGCCCTCGCGTAGTCTATCTGGCCGCCTGTGTTTCGCGGGTGATGGGCCCGGCCTATGCCGACCGCGAGCAAAGCTCGCTGCTGGACAAGACCCGCGCCCTGCTGGAAAAGGCCGGCTACCAGGTAGTGTTCCCGGACAACGCCGACAGCCTGTGCTGCGGCCAGCCGTTCGCCTCCAAGGGCTACCCCGAACAAGCCGAGCACAAGCGCCAGGAACTGATCAACGCGCTGCTGCACGCCAGCCGTGGCGGCCTCGACCCGATCTACTGCGACACCAGCCCCTGCACCCTGCGCCTGGTGCAGGACCTGGGCGAATCGCGGCTGGACCTGTACGACCCGGTACGCTTCATCCGCACCCACCTGGTCGACAAGCTGGAGTTCACCCCCCAGGACGAGCCCGTGGCGGTACACGTGACCTGCAGCACCCAGCACCTGGGCGAAAGCCAGGCGCTGATCGACCTGGCGCGGCGCTGCAGCAAGCAGGTGGTGATCCCCGAAGGCATTCATTGCTGCGGCTTCGCCGGCGACAAGGGCTTCACCACACCGGAGCTCAACGCCCATTCGCTGCGCACGCTCAAGGACGCGGTGCAGTATTGCAGCGAGGGGATCTCCACCAGCCGCACCTGCGAGATCGGCCTGTCGAGCCACAGTGGCATCGACTATCACGGGCTGGTCTACCTGGTAGACCGGGTGACGCGGGCGCGCAGTCTCTGAGGGCAGGGCTTTCTCGCACCGGCCTCTCGCCGGCAAGCCGGCTCCCACCCCGACCGCGCTAGCCCAAAGCAATGTGCCATCCTGTGGGAGCCGGCTTGCCGGCGAGAGGCCGGTACAGGCAAACAAGCCAGTAGCTCCCACAGGTATGGCGCATGCCGGCATGCGACTTCTGCACAAACCCCACGCACTCAAGTAAACTGGCGGCCTTTTCGCGCAGCCTCGGGCTGCCCCTGTCGATTTACCAAAGGTGCCCGCCATGCCCTGGCTGCAAGTACGCCTGGCCATCAGCCCGGAACAAGCCGAAACCTACGAAGACGCCCTGCTTGAAGTGGGTGCTGTCTCGGTGACCTTCATGGACGCCGAAGACCAGCCGATCTTCGAACCGGACCTCAACACCACCCCGCTGTGGTCGCACACGCACTTGCTGGCGCTGTTCGAGGCCGATGCCGAGCCCGAGCAGGTGTTCGCCCACCTGCGCCTGCTGACCGGCGCCGAGCTCCCCGAGTACCACGCCGAGGTGATCGAGGACCAGGACTGGGAGCGCAGCTGGATGGACAACTTCCAGCCGATGCGTTTCGGCCAGCGCCTGTGGATCGTGCCGAGCTGGCACGAAGCCCCGGAAAAGAACGCGGTCAACCTGCTGCTCGACCCGGGCCTGGCCTTTGGCACGGGTACCCACCCGACCACCGCGCTGTGCCTGGAATGGCTCGACGGCCAGCAGCTGCAAGGCACGCAAGTGCTCGACTTCGGCTGCGGCTCGGGCATCCTGGCCATTGCCGCGCTGCTGCTCGGTGCCCGCCACGCAGTCGGCACCGACATCGACGTGCAGGCTATCGAGGCCTCGCGTGACAACGCCCAGCGCAACGGCATTGCCGACGACACGTTCGACCTGTACCTGCCCGAGCAGATGCCGGCGATGCAGGCCGACGTGCTGGTCGCCAACATCCTGGCCGGCCCGCTGGTAGCGCTGGCGCCGCAGCTGTCCGGCCTGGTGCGCCCCGGCGGCCTGCTGGCGCTGTCGGGCATCCTCGCCGAACAGGGCGAGGAAGTGGCCGCCGCCTATGCCGCCGACTTCGACCTGGACCCGATCGTCGTGCGCGACGGCTGGGTACGTATCAGTGGTCGCCGCCGCTAAGCGCGCCTAGACTCATCTCCTGCACAGCTTCCCGGACAGCCGCATGACCGACAGTTTCGTCACCCAGTGCCCGCATTGCCAGACCAGCTTTCGCGTCACCCATCACCAGTTGAGCGTGGCCCGCGGCGTGGTGCGCTGCGGCCAATGCCTGCAGGTGTTCAACGCGGCGAAGCAACTGCTGGAGCAGAACCGCGCCACGGCTGGCGAAGGCGACATTCGTGCGCCGGTGCCGGCAGTCGAGCCGGCCGTGCCAGCGCCCGCAGCCGTGCAACCGGAGGCCGCCCCGCCGGCACCGAGCGAGGACAACTGGACGGTCACGGCCGAGGAACTGGACGCCCTCGACCTCGACCAGGAGCTGGCGCGCCTTGAACGGCGCAGCCCGGGTGATCGACGCGCAGCCCCGGCCAAGGGCATGCTCCAGGCCCGCCGCGACGATCAGCTCGGTGATGGGCCTGGCGATGAACCGTTCGGCACGGCCACTGACGGCGACCGTGAGCCGGCGCAGGAGCGCGAGGACGCACCGATGCTGGTCGAGCAGGAGCCGCTGGACCTGGCGCCGGCCGACGACGAGCGCACCGAGCCTACCCTCGGCGCGACCAGCCTCGATCTGGACGATGAACCACCAGTGCGCGATCGGCCACTCGACGACGACCTCGACGAACCCTCGCGGCAGCTGCCCAGCCATGACGAACCCTTGCCGGAAAAGGGCCTTTCGGCGCTCGACGACGAGGTGCACGGCGCGCCGTTCTCGGCCCGCGACGATGACCCCGACGAACATCCCGGGCAGCGCCTGGAACCGAGCCTGGCCGCCAAGCCCGAGCGCTCGCGCAAGGAGCCGTTGGTCGACGTGGTCGACGACCCGTTGCAGCTGGGCTGGGAAAAGCCAGCCCCGAACTGGGGCAAGCGCCTGTTGTGGGGTCTCCTGACCCTGCTGGCCGCGGGCTTGCTGGCATTCCAGTACATCTGGTTCCACTTCGACGAAATGGCCCGCCAGGACCAGTATCGCCCCTGGTTCCAACAGCTGTGTCCGATGCTCGGCTGCCAGGTGCCGACCCGCGTCGACATCTCGCGGATCAAGAGCAGCAACCTGGTGGTGCGCAGCCACCCGGACTTCAAAGGGGCGCTGATCGTCGACGCGATCATCTACAACCGTGCGCCCTTCGCCCAGCCCTTCCCGCTGCTCGAGCTGCGCTTCGCCGACCTCAACGGCCAGTTGATCGCCAGCCGGCGCTTCAAGCCCAGCGAGTACCTGTCGGGCGAACTGGCCGGGCGCGGCGAGATGCCCAGCCAGACGCCGATCCACATCGCCCTGGACATCCTCGACCCTGGGCCGAAGGCGGTTAACTACAGCCTGAGCTTCCGTTCGCCGGAATAAGCGACAGGCGGCACGCTTCAAGCCGCAGGTAAAAGCCTGTCTGCAGGCCTCTTGCAGCTTGAAGCTCGCCACTTGGCACTGGGTGTCATAACGCCGCAACTGTTCAGATTTTATCCAGATTCATCTTTATCCGGTCATCGAGAGCGGGTATCATGCCATCCCTTTTTCGAACTCCAATGATTCGGCCCCACAACAGGGAACACCTATGTCGGCGGTACGCATCGGCCCTTACACACTGCAGAACAACCTGATCCTGGCCCCCATGGCCGGCGTCACGGACCAACCTTTCCGAACGCTGTGCAAACGCCTTGGCGCGGGCATGGTGGTGTCGGAGATGGTTTCCAGCGACATGCGCCTGTGGAACAGCCGCAAGTCGAGCCTGCGCCGCATCCACGAAGGTGATCCCGAGCCACGCTCGGTGCAGATCGCCGGTGGCGACGCGCAGATGATGGCCGAGGCGGCCCGGGCCAACGTCGAGGCCGGCGCGCAGATCATCGATATCAACATGGGTTGCCCGGCGAAAAAAGTCTGCAACAAGGCCGCAGGCTCTGCTTTATTGAGAGATGAAGCCTTGGTCACCGAAATCCTCCATGCCGTCGTCGGCGCCGTGGACGTACCGGTGACGCTGAAGATCCGCACCGGCTGGGACCGGGCGAGCAAGAACGGCCTGAACGTGGCGAAGATCGCCGAACAGGCCGGCATCCAGGCGCTGGCGGTGCATGGCCGCACACGCGCCGACCTGTACACCGGTGACGCCGAGTACGACACCATCGCCGCGATCAAGCAGGCGGTGTCGATCCCGGTATTCGCCAACGGCGACATCACCTCGCCGGAAAAGGCCCGGGCGGTGCTGCATGCCACCGGCGCCGACGGCCTGCTGATCGGCCGTGCCGCCCAGGGGCGGCCGTGGATTTTCCGCGAGGTCGAGCATTACCTGCGCACGGGCGAGCACCTCCCCGCCCCGGCGCTGGACGAAGTAGAACGCATTCTGCTGGAGCACCTGGCCGCGCTGCATGCCTTCTATGGCGATGTGATGGGCGTGCGGATCGCCCGCAAGCACGTTGGCTGGTACCTGGCAACCCGACCTGGCGGCAAGGAGTTCCGCAGCCAGTTCAACGCTTTGCAAGACACACAAGCGCAGTGCGCCAACGTTCAGGCGTTTTTCGCCGAACGTCGACAGAGCCTTGGGACAGAGGACGAACAAGGGGTGGCCGCATGACGATGATGACCGAGACATTAGTGAGTGGAACAACGCCCGTGAGCGACAACGCCAACCTCAAGCAGCACCTGAACACGCCGAGCGAAGAGGGCCAGACCCTGCGCGACAGCGTCGAGAAGGCACTGCACAACTACTTCGCCCACCTGGAAGGCGCTACCGTCACGGACGTGTACAACCTGGTGCTCTCGGAAGTCGAGGCGCCCCTGCTCGAATGCGTGATGAACTACGTCAAGGGCAACCAGACCAAGGCCAGCGAGATGCTCGGGCTCAACCGAGGCACGCTGCGCAAGAAGCTCAAGCAGTACGATCTGTTGTAAGGCCAGAACCCCAACCAAAAAGGCGCTCATGCAAAGAGGCGCCTTTTTTGCTGACTCCACCGCGTTATGGAATCTGAAATGACCGACCAGACTACCCGCCTGCCGATCCGCCGCGCCCTGATCAGCGTCTCCGACAAGACCGGTATCCTCGAATTCGCCCGTGAGCTGCAGCAGCTCGGTGTCGAGATCCTGTCCACCGGCGGCACCTACAAGCTGCTCAAGGACAATGGCGTGAACGCGGTGGAAGTGGCCGACTACACCGGCTTCGCCGAAATGATGGACGGCCGGGTCAAGACCCTGCATCCGAAGATCCACGGCGGCATCCTGGGCCGTCGCGGCACCGACGACGCCATCATGAACGAGCATGGCATCAAGCCGATCGACCTGGTCGCGGTCAACCTGTACCCGTTCGAAGCCACCATCAGCAAGCCGGGCTGCGACCTGCCGACCGCCATCGAGAACATCGACATCGGCGGCCCGACCATGGTCCGTTCCGCGGCGAAGAACCACAAGGACGTGGCCATCGTGGTCAACGCCAGCGATTACGCCGGCATTGTCGAAGGCCTGAAAGCCGGCGGCCTGACCTACGCCCAGCGCTTCGACCTTATGCTCAAGGCCTTCGAGCACACCGCCGCCTACGACGGCATGATCGCCAACTACATGGGCACCATCGACCAGGCCAAGGACACCCTGTCCACAGAAGACCGCAGCGAGTTCCCGCGCACCTTCAACAGCCAGTTCGTCAAGGCCCAGGAAATGCGCTACGGCGAGAACCCGCACCAGAGCGCGGCGTTCTACGTCGAGGCCAAGAAAGGCGAAGCCAGCATCTCCACCGCCATCCAGCTGCAAGGCAAGGAGCTTTCGTTCAACAACGTGGCCGACACCGACGCCGCGCTGGAGTGCGTGAAGAGCTTCGTCAAGCCGGCCTGCGTCATCGTCAAGCACGCCAACCCGTGCGGCGTGGCCGTGGTGCCTGAAGACGAAGGCGGTATCCGCAAGGCCTACGACCTGGCCTACGCCACCGACACCGAGTCGGCGTTCGGCGGCATCATCGCCTTCAACCGCGAGCTGGATGGCGAAACCGCCAAAGCCATCGTCGAGCGCCAGTTCGTCGAAGTGATCATCGCCCCGAAAATCTCCCAGGCCGCCCGCGAAGTCATGGCCGCCAAGCAGAACGTGCGTCTGCTGGAGTGCGGCGAGTGGCCAGCCGAGCGCGCCGCCGGTTGGGACTTCAAGCGCGTCAACGGTGGCCTGCTGGTGCAGAGCCGCGATATCGGCATGATCACTGCCGACGACCTGAAGATCGTCACCAAGCGTGCGCCGACCGAGCAGGAAATCCACGACCTGGTGTTTGCCTGGAAAGTGGCCAAGTTCGTCAAGTCCAATGCCATCGTCTACGCCAAGCAGCGCCAGACCATCGGCGTCGGCGCCGGCCAGATGAGCCGCGTCAACTCCGCGCGCATCGCCGCGATCAAGGCCGAGCATGCCGGTCTGCAAGTGCAGGGCGCGGTAATGGCATCGGATGCATTCTTCCCGTTCCGTGATGGCATCGACAACGCGGCTAAAGTGGGTATCAGCGCCGTGATCCAGCCAGGTGGTTCGATGCGCGATGCCGAAGTCATCGCCGCCGCCGACGAGGCCGGTATCGCCATGGTATTCACCGGCATGCGCCACTTCCGCCACTGATTATGGCAATCGGCCGCACTGAAGCAGGCATCTGCTGCGTTGGGGCCGGTTCCGCTGATGCTCATTGCCATAAGGCAACTGCGCTCATCGGAACCGTCCCCGCCTTGCATCTACCTGTTTCATTGCGACCTCGTACAGCGAGGGGCGCTGCCTCTCGTTCGACAGATTTCGAGGTTTTGACATGAAAGTTTTGATCATCGGCAGCGGCGGTCGTGAACACGCCCTGGCCTGGAAAGTCGCCCAGGACCCACGGGTCGAGAAAATCTTCGTGGCGCCGGGTAACGCCGGCACCGCCAGCGAAGCCAAGTGCGAGAACGTCGCCATTGACGTCACTGCCCTGGAGCAACTGGCCGACTTCGCCGAGAAGAACGTCGACCTGACCATCGTCGGCCCGGAAGCGCCGCTGGTCATCGGTGTCGTGGACCTGTTCCGCAGCCGTGGCCTGGACTGCTTCGGCCCGACCAAGGGCGCGGCCCAGCTGGAAGGCTCCAAGGCCTTCACCAAGGACTTCCTGGCCCGCCACAAGATCCCGACTGCCGACTACCAGAACTTCACCGAGATCGAGCCGGCCCTGGCCTACCTGCGTGAGAAAGGCGCGCCGATCGTGATCAAGGCCGACGGCCTGGCCGCCGGTAAAGGCGTGATCGTCGCCATGACCCTGCAGGAAGCCGAAGACGCCGTGCGCGACATGCTCGCCGGCAATGCCTTCGGTGAAGCCGGTTCGCGCGTGGTGATCGAAGAGTTCCTCGACGGCGAGGAAGCCAGCTTTATCGTCATGGTCGATGGCCACAACGTGCTGCCAATGGCCACCAGCCAGGATCACAAGCGTGTCGGCAACCAGGACACCGGCCCGAACACCGGCGGCATGGGTGCCTACTCCCCAGCGCCAGTGGTCACCGCCGACGTGCACCAGCGCGTGATGGACCAGGTGATCTGGCCAACCGTGCGCGGCATGGCCGAGGAAGGCAACGTCTACACCGGCTTCCTGTATGCCGGCCTGATGATCGACAAGGCGGGCAACCCCAAGGTCATCGAGTTCAACTGCCGCTTCGGCGACCCGGAAACCCAGCCGGTCATGCTGCGCCTGGAGTCGAGCCTGGTGCTGCTGATCGAAGCAGCCTTTGCCAAGGCCCTGGACAAGGTCGAAGCGCAATGGGACCCGCGCCCGAGCCTGGGCGTGGTGCTGGCCGCCGGTGGTTACCCGGGCGACTACGCCAAGGGCGCCGCGATCAGCGGCCTGGACGCCGCCGCCAAGCTGGAAGGCAAGGTGTTCCACGCCGGCACCGCACTGAAGGACGGCCAGGTGGTCACCGCCGGTGGCCGCGTGCTGTGCGCCACCGCCATGGGCGACACCGTCGAAGCCGCCCAGCAGCAGGCCTACCGCCTGGCCGAGCAGGTCAAGTGGGACGCCAGCTTCTACCGCAACGACATCGGCTACCGGGCCATCGCCCGCGAGCGCGGTGAGCAGCAGTAAAAGTGCAGCCAACGGTCGTGGCGCTCCCGGCGCACGGCCTTCGGCTCGTCGTCAAGGCCCCGCCGGGGCCTTGCCTTCGCCTTGGCGCGCCGCGCATAGTGGTTATCCGGCACATTAGCTAAGAAGGGATTTCGTCGTGCGTCGGCTTCGGATTGCCATAGCCCTGTTCGTCAGTCTGCTGACCCTGCTCTGCCTGCTCCCGGCGCACGCCGAACAGGCCGCGGGCTGGTCGGCGCTGCTCGATGAACAGGCCAACCTGCAGCTGTCCGACGTGCGCTCCGAACGCTACCGCAACCAGTTCAGCCCATTGGCCCTCGAAGAACTGGATGCCGCCCTCCCCGACCAGGCCCTGTGGTTGCACTACCGTCTGGATCCGAGCGACCAGGAACAACTGGTTCGTATTTTCGCCCCCGACCTGTCACGCCTGGACCTCTACGCCCTGGAAGGCGGCAAACTGCTGCGCCAGTTGCACCATGGCCGGCAGGGCGACGGCCTCAGCCCCACCCTGCGCGGCAGGGACCACGTGCTGCCACTGCCGCACAGCAACCAACCGCTGGATATCTACCTGCGGCTGGTTTCCGAACACCAACTGCGCCCGGCCATCACGGTCGAGACCACCGCCCACGCCGCCGCCGACCAGCGCCAGTCGTTGCTGTTCGGCCTGTTGTTCGGTGGCCTGGTGATGCTGATCCTGCACAACCTGATCCGTTTTGCCTACACGCGTTCCAGTACCACGCTGGTGCTGGCGCTGTACCACGGCCTGATGTTGCTCAGCGCGCTGATCCTGCTAAACCTCAGCGGGCCCTGGTGGCACCTGTGGCACAGCGCGCAGACCCCGGCGGCCTACCTGACGCTGGTGCTGGCAGGCCTGGCCGGGTTGTATTTCACCCTGCACTTCTTCTCCCCCTGCAGTTCGGCGCGGCTCAACCGCCTGCTGCACCTGGAGATGCTGGTGGCCGCCGTCAGCGGCCTGGTGCTGCTGTTCGTCGACACCCTGCCGCTGAACCTGATGACCTACGCTTTGCTCGCCCTGGGCAGCGTGAGCATGCTGCTGGTCAGCGGCTATCACTGGTACAAGGGCTACGGCCCGGCGCGCCTGTTCGCCGTGGCGATGCTGGTGTTCAACCTCGGCGGCCTGGTGCTGCTGCCGGCCCTGCTGGGCCTCACCCGCACCTCCACGCCCTGGTTGCTGTGCATCCTCATGGCGCTGACCGTGGTCAGCGGCCTGCTGCTCAACCTGGCAGTCAGCGAGCGCCTGCGCCGGATCAGCGAGGAGCGCTTTCGCGCCAGCCGCGCCCTGGCCGCCAGCGATGCCGAGATCAACGCCAAGGCCGAGTTCCTGGCCAAGATCAGCCATGAGATCCGCACCCCCATGAACGGCGTGCTGGGCATGACCGAGTTGCTGCTGGGCACGCCGCTGTCGGTCAAGCAGCGCGACTATGTGCAGACCATCCACAGCGCCGGCAACGAACTGCTCACCCTGATCAACGAAATCCTCGACATCTCCAAGCTCGAGTCGCGGCAGATCGAGCTGGACGACGTGCAGTTCGACCTCAATGCCCTGATCGAGGACTGCCTGAACATCTTCCGGGCCAAGGCCGAACAGCAGAACATCGAGCTGATCAGTTTCACCCAGCCCCAGGTGCCCCGGGTCGTCAGCGGCGATCCGACACGCCTGCGCCAGGCCTTGTCTAGCCTGCTGGACAACGCCCTGAAGAACACCAGCCAGGGCGAGATCCTGCTGGTGGTGGCCCTCGACCAGCGCGGCGACAGCCCACGCCTGCGCATCGCCGTGCAGGACAGCGGCGAGCCCATGCCGCCGGCCGAGCGTGACGCCTTGCTGCAGGCCGAGCTGCACAGCCGCCACTTCCTCTCCAGCAACAAACTCGGTGGCCACCTTGGCCTGGTGATCGCCAAGCAACTGATCGGCCTGATGCAGGGCGAGTTCGGCATCAAGACCAGCACCAGCATGGGCAACACCCTGTGGCTGACCCTGCCGCTTGACCCGCTGCGCCTGGAGCAGCCGCCCACCGACCTCGACGGCCCGCTGCGCGATGCCCGGGTACTGGTGGTGGACGACAACGACACCTGCCGCAAGGTGCTGGTGCAGCAATGCAGCGCCTGGGGCATGAACGTCAGCGCGGTGCCGTCGGGCAAGGAGGCACTGGCCTTGCTGCGCACCAAGGCGCATCTGCGTGACTATTTCGACGCGGTGCTGCTCGACCAGAACATGCCCGGCATGACCGGCATGCAACTGGCAGCGAAGATCAAGGAAGATCCGAGCCTGAACCACGACATCCTGGTGGTCATGCTCACCGGCATCAGCAATGCGCCGAGCAAGATCATCGCCCGCAACGCCGGGGTCAAGCGTATCCTCGCCAAGCCGGTGGCCGGCTACACGCTCAAGACCACCCTTGCCGAGGAGCTCGCCCTGCGCGGCCGCGAGCAGGCCGCACCGCCACTGCCGGTCGGTACCCCGGTGCCGTTGGACCTGCCCGGCGACTTCCGCATCCTGGTGGCCGAGGACAACAGCATCTCGACCAAGGTCATCCGCGGCATGCTCGGCAAGCTCAACCTCGAACCCGATACCGCCAGCAATGGTGAAGAGGCCTTGCAGGCGATGAAGGCCAAGCACTACGACCTGGTGCTGATGGACTGCGAGATGCCGGTGCTCGATGGTTTCTCCGCCACCCAGCAGCTGCGCGCCTGGGAAAGCGCCAACCAGCGCCCGCGTACCCCGGTGGTGGCATTGACCGCGCACATCCTCAACGAACACAAGGAACGCGCGCGCCTGGCTGGCATGGACGGGCACATGGCCAAGCCGGTGGAGTTGTCGCAGTTGCGCGAGCTGGTGCAGTTCTGGGCGGGGCAGCGCCAGGCGGTGTCCGACGACACCACGCAGATCCTGTAGCAGCGGCTTCAGCCGCGAGGCAGCCACCTCAGAATCGGGCACCCGCTTCGCGGGTGATCGTGGCTGAAGCCGCTGCTACAGGTTCCGTGCTATACAGGTGCCACCCATTCCCGCCGCGGACCCAGCGCCATGCTCCATGAGTTGTTCAGCGTTTACCTGAAAATGCTCGTGCTCTACAGCCCGTTCTTCGTGCTCTCATGTTTCATCGGCCTGACTCGCGGCCACTCCAGCAAGGAACGCAAGCAACTGGCCTGGCGTGTAGCCATTGCCACGCTGGTCGCCAGCGTGCTGCTGTACCTGTTCGGGCGGGTGATCTTCGGGGTATTCGGCATCACCGCCGACGCCTTCCGCATCGGCGCCGGCTCGGTGCTGTTCATCTCCGCGCTGGGCATGGCCCAGGGCAAGTCGGCGGTGCAGACCGACAACGTGCAGCAGGACGTGACCATCGTGCCGCTGACCATTCCGCTCACCGTCGGCCCCGGCACCATCGGTGCGTTGCTGGTGATGGGCGTGGGCCAACCGCACTGGGACGACAAGCTGCTGGCCATCGTCAGCATCGCCCTGGCCAGCTTCACCGTGGGCCTGGTGCTGTACCTCTCGCACCGTATCGAACGGATTCTCGGCGACCAGGGCCTGCAGATCGTCAGCCGCCTGATGGGGCTGTTCGTCTGCGCCCTGGCGGCGCAGATCATCTTCACCGGGATCAAGGGCTACCTGCTGCCCTGACCCCGGCTCCGCTCAGGGCTTGGCGGGGTACCAGCGCGGCGTATACACCCACCGGCCGCCATCGGCACGGGGGAAGGTGCAGGTGGTCGAGGAGCCGACCAGCACCATGGTGCGCATGTCGACCATCTCCGGCAGCAGCTCGCCCAAGGTCACCACGCGCAGGGTCTGCCCTGGCCGGCCGATATCACGGCCCAGCACCACGGGGGTGCCTGCACCGCGATGGCGGCGTACCACCTCCAGCGCCATACCCAGCTGATGAGGGCGGGCCTTGGAGATCGGGTTGTAGAACGCCAGCACCAGATCCGCCTGGGCCGCCAGGTCGAGGCGCTTCTCGATGATCGACCAGGGTTTGAGGTTGTCCGACAGCGACATCACGCAAAAATCGTGGCCCAGTGGCGCCCCCGCCTGGGCGGCGGTAGCCAGCGAGGCCGAGACGCCAGGCAGGATCTCCAGCTCGACGCGCTGCCAGGCCGGGTCACTGGACTCGTGGAGCGCTTCGAGCACCGCGGCGGCCATGGCGAACACGCCCGGATCGCCCGACGACACTACCACCACCGAACGCCCTTGCGCCGCCAGCTCGAAGGCATGCCGAGCACGCTGCAACTCTTCGCGGTTGTCGGTGCAGTGCAGCACCTGATCGTCGCGGAAGGGGCCGGCCATGCGCACGTAGGTTTCGTAACCCAGCACATCCTGCGCACGCGCCAGCTCCGCCTTGACCGCCGGCACCATCAGCTCGGCGGCACCAGGGCCCAGGCCGATCACGGCCAGGCGACCACGGCGACGGCCAACGCGGTCGATGTCGACAGGTGCTGCGCAAACACCGTGGGCGAGCCCCGCCGACGAACCTACACGCGCTTGCGGCACTGCATCAGCCAGCATCCGCTCCAGGCTTTCGGCGGCCGGGGCGAAGCGCAGGGCAACATTCAGTGCCCGTGCAGCTTCGTGCAGGGCCGGCTCCGCCATCTCGGCTTCGCTCGCCAGCAGGCAGCCCAGCGCGGGCTCGGCGATGTTCGCCCGCAGCAGTTCCTCGCGTACCTGGTGCGCCAGGTCGGCGCTACCGGCCGTGACCGCCACCACCACGCAACGCGCATGGATCAGCAGTTCGTCACGGCTGGCCGGACGCAGTGCGCTGCCCACGTGGATAGTGCGCTGCGCCTCGTCACTGGCGGGCAGCTGGACGTGTTCGAGCCATGGCGCGTCACCTTCGACACGCACCGCCTCGCCCGCCAGCAGGTCGGAGACGAAGCGCTTGCCCTGCTCCAGGTCCGCCAGTGCGTAACCCTCGGGCGGGTTGAGCAGACAGGTGCCGAAGCGCAGTTCGCCACTGGTGGTGATCGCCGCGCTCACACCCAGCGCCTCACCGATCTCTCGGGCCATGATATTGACCCCACCCAGGCCACCGAGCAGCGGCACCACGGCGCTGCCGTCCTCGGCCACCACCAGTACCGGTGGCTCGACGCCTTTTTCGCTCAACAGCGGCGCCAGGGTGCGAATGACGATACCTGCCGCGCACAGGGCGATGATCGGCGTGTCCTGCTGGTACAGCGCACGCAGGGTGTCGCCAAATGCTGCGTAGTATACGTCCGCCCCTTCCACGCGCCCTTCCAGGCCATGGATCAGCGCCTGTGGATAACAGGCCTGGATACGCCGCGCGGTGGCCAGGCTGCCCGGGCCGAGAATGACGATTGCCGGAGCCTTGTTCATCCCTGCCATTTCTCACCCGGCACGATGATCAGCGAGAAGTATGGCGAGGACTGTGGGTCGACCTCGTCCAGCGCGACGATCTTCTGGTTGGCCATCGTCGCCCGCTCCACGTACAGCGCACGGCTATCCATGCCCAGTTCGGCGAGCACCTGGCGCACCTTGGGGAAGTTGCGTCCCAGTTTCATGATCACTGCGGCGTCGGCATCGGCCAGACGGCGCTTGAGTTCCTCATGGGGCAACACGCCGGAAAGCACGGTGAGGGTCTGGTTGCGATACACCAGCGGCGCTCCGAGCACCGAGGCGCCGCCGAGCATCGAGCACACGCCCGGGATCACCTGGGCCTCATAGCGCGAGGCCAGGCGATCATGCAGATACATGTAGGAGCCGTAGAAGAACGGGTCGCCCTCACAGATCACCGCCACGTCACGGCCGGCATCCAGGTGTTCGGCCACCTGCACGCTGGCTTCGTCGTAGAAGTCGCTGATCACCTGTTCATAGGACAGTGGTGCCGGCAGCGCCTCGGTGGTCACCGGATACACCAGGGGCAACAGGGTCTGTTCGGCTTGCAGGTGCGCTTCGATGATGCCGAAGGCGTTGCCGCGCTTGCCCTTGGCGACGAAGTACGCCACCACCGGCGCCTCGCGCAGCAGGCGCAAGGCCTTGACCGTGATCAGTTCGGGGTCGCCCGGGCCCACGCCCAGGCCCAGCAGTCGTCCGCGTGCCTGCATCATTCCACCTCCGTGGCCAGGGCGTTGACCGCGGCGGCGGCCATCGCGCTGCCGCCCAGGCGGCCCTGCATGATCACGAACGGCACGCCGCGGCTGTCGGCGGCGAGCATCGCCTTGGATTCGGCGGCGCCGACGAAGCCAACCGGGAAGCCAAGGATCAACGCCGGCTTCGGTGCGCCGGCATCGAGCATTTCCAGCAGATAGAACAGCGCGGTCGGCGCGTTGCCGATCACCACAACGCTGCCTTCCAGGTGCGGGCGCCACAGCTCCAGGGCCACGGCGGAACGGGTGTTGCCTTCGGCCTTGGCCAGGTCCGGCACGCTCGGGTCGCGCAGGGTGCAGATCACCGGGTTGTTGGCCGGCAGACGGGCGCGGGTGATGCCTTCGGCGACCATGTGCGCGTCGCAGAGGATCGGCGCGCCCTTGGCCAGGGCCTCGCGGCCGGCACTGCCGGCGCCTTCGGAGAACTGCAGGCCATCGATGGCTTCGACCATGCCGCAGGCATGGATCACGCGCACAGCGAGCTTTTCAAGATCGGCGGGGATCCGCTCGAGCCGGGCTTCCTCGCGGATGATGCGGAAGGAATTGCGATAGATCTCCTGACCATCGCGGATGTAGTCAATCATCAAGGTGCTCCGTCGGCAGGTCGAGCATGGCGCCTGCTTCTTCTGGGGTGAGGTCGGCGCCGCGCAGCCTGCCGAAGCCCGGCTGGCGCGCATCGCGCAAGTAAAGGTCATAGCGGCCCGGGGCGCGGGCCAGCAGGGTGGCCGGGGCCGTATGGGCCATGGCGCAGGAACGTGGGCAGGCGCACAGGTGCACGCTGCCTGGGGCGCCGTGGTGCAGCAAGCCGGCCAGGGTCACGGCATCGGCCTTGGTGTCGGCCTGGCCCTTGGCGCAGCCGCTGGAGCCGGTGCAGGCGACGACCCGCGCCAGCGGGTGCTCGCTGTGACACAGCAGGCCCAGGGCTGCAAGGTGTTCGCGGGCAGGCTCCACATGGGCCGGGTTCAGGTTGGTCAGTACCAGGCTTTGCCAAGGCGTCAGGCGCAAGCTGCCATCGCCCCATTGGCGGACGACATGGGCGGCGCCGCGCAGCATGGCCGGGGTCAGGCGTCCGAGGGGCGGCGCGACGCCAAGGGCCACGCCCTGGCGCTGGGGCAACAGGCCCAGCCAGGCACTTGTCGTTGCCGGGCGCTGCCAAACCAGCAATGAGGTGTCGATTTTCAGGGGCAGCCCTTCAAGGAAGTGCCCCAGCGGGCACACCTGCAGCAATTGACGCATGCGCGACTGCTCGGGCGTCGCCAGGTCGAGGAAGCGCTCCAGCACCGCGCGCACCAACGCCAGCCCCTGCTCCACCGGCACCGCGCCCAGCGCCTGGCTATTCGACAGGCTGCTAGCGAGCCCGAACCGCAACCAGATCCGTCCTTCGCGTTGCATCGCGGACAGCCACAGATCATGGGCGTGCTCGAGCATCGCCAGCGCTTCGCCGCCATCGAGTTGCATGGCGAACTTGGCCGACAGCTTGTGGAACCTGGGTGTACTTTCCAGCAGGTCGAGAATCTGCCCGGCCAACGGTCGGGTGTCGAACACCATCGCCGGATCGAGCCCGGCCAATGGGCTGAGCATGAGATTGCGCACATCGTCACCGGCCGCATCACGCGGGCCGAGCCCTACGGCCAGCAGATGTTCAACCAGCCCGCCATGATCCTGGCCAATGCCGCGAATCTGCAGGTTGGCTCGGTTGGTCGCCTCGATCACGCCTCCGGCAAAACGCTCGGCGGCGTCGGCCACGGCATCGGCCTGGTCGGCCAGCAGCAGGCCACCGGGCAGCTTGATCCGGCAGATGCCACCATCGCGCGCAGCGACGATGCGCCACAACCCCGGGCAGGCCGAGGGACGGGGCGAAACTTCGGGGGGCAGGGGCGGCGTCAAGGGGGCATCCGGCAATCGTGAAAGTGCGCTTCAGTGTAGAAGGCGCGGTATTATGCCTGCTTTGTCCGGCGGCATGAAAAACCGGTGGTCGAACGCCCCGCGATCAATGAACGGTATGAGGAACAGATGGTCCCCTGGCTGACAGTAATAGGCATCGGCGAAGACGGCTTCAGCGGCCTGGGCAAACAGGCCCGGCGCGCCCTGCTAGCGGCCACGCGCATCATCGGTGCCCCGCGCCAGCTGGCCCTGTTGCCCCGCTGTGTGACCGCCGAGCAACTGCACTGGCCCAGCCCCTTCTCCCTGGCCCCGGTCCTGGCCCTGCGCGGTGAGCCGGTATGCGTATTGGCCAGCGGCGACCCGATGTTTTACGGCGTCGGCGCCAGCCTGGCGCGCCAGCTGCCCGCCGAGGAACTGCAGGTACTGCCGATGCCCTCCTCCTGCGCCCTGGCCGCCGCCCGCCTGGGCTGGCCGCTGCAGGACGTGCAGGTGGTCTCGGTGGTCGCCCGCCCGCTGGCGGCGCTCAATGCCCACCTGTACAGCGGCATGCGCCTGCTGGTGCTGAGCAACGACGAAGGCAGCCCGGCGGCCATTGCCGCGCAGCTGCGCGAACGTGGCTTCGGCCCCAGCCGTCTCCAGGTGTTCGAACACCTCGGCGGCCCACAGGAACGAACGCTGAGCGGCACCGCCGACGATTGGCCACATACCGACATCGCCCCGCTCAACCTGGTCGCCATCGAATGCCAGGCCTCGCCTGATACCCCGCGCCTGCCTCGCGTGGCCGGCCTGCCTGACAGCGCCTTCCGTCACGACGGCCAGCTGACCAAGCGCGACGTGCGAGCGATTACCCTGGCCCGCCTGGCACCGCAACCGGGCGAACTGCTGTGGGACGTAGGCGCCGGTTGCGGCTCCATCGGCATCGAATGGATGCGCGCCCACCCCAGCTGCCGCACCCTTGCGATCGAGGCGGACGAAGGCCGCCAGGGCTACATCGAACACAACCGCGACACCCTCGGCGTGCCCGGCCTGCAATTGATCCGCGGCAAGGCACCCGAAGCGTTGGCCGGGCTGGAACGTCCGGACGCGATCTTCATCGGCGGCGGCGTCACCCGCGAAGGCGTGCTCGACCTGTGCTGGGAGCGCCTGCTGCCGGGCGGGCGCCTGGTTGCCAACGCTGTCACGCTGCAAAGCGAGGTCGCCCTGGGGCAATTTCGCGACCAGCATGGCGGCGAGCTGACCCGTATCCATATCGCCCACACCCAGCCGCTGGGCAGTTTCGACACCTGGCGCCAGGCCCTGCCGATCACTTTGCTCGACGTGGTGAAACCCGTCGATGCGTGAAGAAACCCGCGAACAGCCCGCGCCCCTGCGCAGCGGCCTGACCACCGGCAGCTGCGCCACCGCCACCAGCCTGGCGGCGGCGCGCCTGCTGCTGACCGGGCAGCACAACGACGCGGTGCACATCACCCTGCCCAAGGGCAAGGTGGTGGAGATGCGCCTGGAGTTCTGCCATCTCAACGGCGAGACCGCCGAAGCCGGCACCCTGAAAGATGCCGGCGACGACCCCGATGTCACCCATGGCGCCCTGCTCTACAGCCAGGTGCGCCTGCTGGCCGAGCCCGGCATTCGCTTTGTCGCCGGGCAAGGCGTAGGGACCGTGACCCGCCCGGGCCTGGTGCTGGGCGTCGGCGAGCCGGCGATCAACCCGGTACCGCGCAGGATGATCGGCGACCACCTGCGACAGTTGGCCAGCGAATGCGGCTATGGCGGCGGTTTCGAAGTCACGGTCAATGTCCAGGACGGCGAGTCGCTGGCGCTGAAGACCATGAACCCGCGCCTGGGCATCCTCGGCGGGCTGTCGATCCTCGGTACCAGCGGCATCGTCCGGCCGTTTTCCTGCTCGGCCTACATCGCCTCGATCCACCAGGGCATCGACGTCGCCCACACCAATGGCTATACGCACATCGCCGCCTGCACCGGCAACGCCAGCGAAGACACCATGCGCCGGGTCTACAACCTGCCGGAGATCGCCCTGATCGAGATGGGCGACTTCGTCGGCGCCGTGCTCAAGCACCTGCGCAAGGTGCCGGTGCCGCGCCTCACGCTATGCGGTGGCTTCGGCAAGATCAGCAAGCTGGCGGCCGGGCACATGGACCTGCACAGCCGCCATTCGAGCATCGACCTGCCGCAGCTGGCGGGCTGGGCGGCGGCCATTGGCGCCGATACCACCCTGCAACAGGCCATCGTCAGCGCCAACACCAGCCAGCAAGCGCTGGCCCTGGCCCATGCCGCCGGTATCGCCCTGGGCGACGAGGTCTGCCGTCACGCCCTGCTCTTCACCCGCAGCGTGGTGCCTGCCCAGGTGCAGGTCGAAGTGTTCGCCATCGATCGCCAGGGCGGCATCGTCGGCAAGGCGGGCGTGGCATGAACGGGCGGATCCTGCTGCTAGGCGGTGTCACCGAGGCCCTGGCCATCGCTCGCCAGTTGGGGCCGCAGCATGTCTACAGCCTCGCCGGCATCGGCCGTATTCCCCAGGACCTGACCTGCCAGGTGCGAGTCGGCGGCTATGGCGGCGCCGAAGGCCTGGCCGAGTACCTGCGCGCCGAAGGCATCGACCTGCTGATCGACGCCACCCATCCCTATGCCGCGCAGATCAGCCGCAACGCCGCCCTCGCCGCACGCAGCGCTGGCATTCCCTGCTGGGCCCTGCGCCGCCCGGCGTGGCAGGCGCAGCCCGGCGATGACTGGCGCGAAGTCGAGGACTGGGCCGGGTTGATCGAGGCACTCGCCCCGTTCGAGCGCCCCTTGTTCACCCTTGGCCGCGAACCCCTGCGACATCTGGACGAAATCCCCCCACACCAGTTCTGGACCCTGCGCGCCCTCGAAGCGTGTCCCGGCAATGAACGCTGTGAGGTGATCGGTGCGCGCGGACCATTCCTCATCGACGATGAGCGTGTCCTGTTCGAACGTCGACGGATCGACGTGCTGGTGAGCAAGAACAGTGGCAGCACGGCCACCGAGCCGAAGCTGGAGGTGGCGAGAGAGCGAGGTACTCCGGTGTTGATTCTCAAACGCCCAGAGCTTCCCGAGGTCGATCGGTTGTTCAGCTCTGTGACTGAACTGGTATCGGCACTTACGCGCTGACTTCGATGGCCCCTTGGCCCGACCGGAATCTCAGACGCTTCAACCTTCTCCGCAAATGGCCATTTGCCTCTCCACTGCCGTAAACTCTGCCCCCTCCCCCTGGAAGGCCCTGCTCATATGGAAATGCAATGGTGGATCTGGCTCGTCTTCGGCGTGGCCCTGATCCTGCTGGAACTGGTGCTCCCCACCTTCTTCATTCTCTGGTTCGGCATCGGTGCCGTGCTGGTGTCGTTCATTTCGCTGCTTGCTCCCAGCCTGCAACTCGATATGCAGGGCCTGCTGTGGGTGGTGCTCTCATCGATCACCACCGCCCTCTGGTTCAAGGTGTTCCGGCGCAAGAAGCCGGACGTGCGCTGGACCGCCGACAGCGTGATCGGCGAAGTCGGCCTGCTGACCAGCGCCGTGTCGCAGTTCCAGAAAGGCCGCGTGCGCTTCCAGAAGCCGATCCTCGGCAACGAGGAATGGACCTGCGTTGCCGACAGCGACATCCCCGCCGGCGAGCGTGTGCGCCTGGCCGCCATCGAAGGCAACACCGCCCGGGTCACCCGGGCCTGAATCCGCACTAAAAGGAAGTTCGCAAGCATGACCAGCCTCATCGTCGTCGCCACCCTCGCTGTATTCGTCCTGATCACCGTGTTCAAGGGCGTGCGCATCGTGCCCCAGGGCGAGGAATGGATCGTCGAGCGCCTGGGCCGCTACCACAGCACCCTCAAGCCGGGCCTGAACATCGTCATCCCGTACATGGACGTGGTCGCCTACCGCCTGCCGACCAAGGACATCATCCTCGACGTGCAGCAGCAGGAGATCATCACCAAGGACAACGCGGTAATCGTCGCCAATGCCCTGTGCTTCGCCAAGGTGGTCGACCCGCAGAAGGCCTCGTACGGCGTGCAGAACTTCTCGTTCGCTGTCACCAGCCTGACCATGACCTCGCTGCGTGCCATCGTCGGCGCCATGGACCTGGACGAGGCGCTGTCCAGCCGCGAGCAGATCAAGGCGCGCCTGCGCGAGGCGATGTCCGAGCAGACCGAAGACTGGGGCGTGACCGTGCGCTCGGTGGAGATCCAGGACATCAAGCCATCGCCGAGCATGCAGACCGCCATGGAACGCCAGGCGGCCGCCGAGCGTGAACGTAAAGCCGACGTGACCCGCGCCGAGGGCAACAAGCAGGCGGCGATCCTCGAGGCCGAAGCGCGCCTGCAGGCGGCCAAGCTGGATGCCGAGGCCCAGGTGAACCTGGCCGAGGCGTCGGCGCGGGCGATCACCCTGGTCAAGGAAGCGGTGGGCAGCGAGACCGTGCCGGCCATGTACCTGCTGGGTGAGCGTTACATTGGCGCGATGGAGAACCTGGCGGCCAGCGACAATTCGAAAGTCGTGGTGCTGCCGGCTGACCTGCAGGAAACCGTGCGCGGCCTGATGGGGCGCGGCAAAGCTTGATATCGCCGGGGGCGCTTTGCGCCCCTTTTCGCCGCGGTTCGTCGCCACGACAAGCCGGCTCCCACAGGGTTGCCGCAACACCTGTGGGAGCTGGCTTGTCGTGGCGACGAACCGCAGCGAAAGGGCTGCAAAGCAGCCCCAGGTGCGGCACTTCACCGCACCCCGGCTTTTTTACCTATACTCCGCCGTACAATAGCCATCACGATTCCTGACCGGATCTCTCCATGCCCCCACGTCGGCACATTGCCTGGATAGCCTGCCTTGCAGTGCTGTTCAACCTGCTGGCCATGCCGCTGTCTTCGGCCGCGCCCAAGGGCCCGGCCGAGCAGCTGCTGTGGGGGGCTTTCTGCTCCAGCATGGCCAACAAGGCCAAGGTCGATGTCCAGGCCCTGGCCAAGATCGACCTGGGGCCGCAAAGCGACGACAGCGCCAGCATGATGAACTGCTGGTGCTGCCTGGGCGCGGCGCCACTGCTGGCCTTGCCCAGCTACCCGCCACAGTTGCACAACCCGCCGCTTCTGATCGCCGGGCACCTGCCGCACCTCGCCGACTACCAACTCACGCCGCGCCAGCTCTGGCCCGCGCTCAATCCCCGTGCCTCTCCGCTGGTCTGAGTTCACTACGCTGTCCTTCAGAACCTGAACAGACCGGAGACTCACCCATGCTCAAGCAAGCCCTCGTCCTGGCCGCCCTGCTGCTGCCCGGCGCCTACGCCCACGAGTACAACGTCGGCGACCTGCACATCGCCCACCCCTGGTCGCTGGAGCTGCCGCCGAACGCGCCCAACGTCGCCGCCTACTTTGTCGTGCACAACAACGGCAAGGCCGATGACCGCCTGCTTTCGGTGAAAAGCCCCGTCACCGACGACGCCCAGTTGCACGAGCATGTGATGAGCGCCGCCGGCGCCATGAAGATGCAACATGTGCCCAGCGTGTTGGTCCCGGCCGGCAAGGATGTGGTGTTCGCCCCCAGCGCCTACCACGTGATGATCATGCAGCCCAAGGACCGCAGCCTGCTCACCGACGGCAAGCGCTTCCCGCTGACACTGCACTTCGAGAAAGCCGGTGACGTCACGGTCGACGTCGCGGTGCAGAAGCAGCCGCCGGCCGAGCAGGCCGCAGCGCACGAACACACGCACTGACCGACTGACAGGCGCTCGCCATGAGCCTGCCGCGCTACAGCTCCGCCCGCAGCACCCGCCCTGATCGCAGGCGCGTCGGTGGCGGCTGGCTGAGCCTGTTCGCCATGTGGATGATCTTCATCGGCCCGCTGGTTTCCCAGTCGATGCCGATGGAGCACCACGCCGGCATGGCCATGCCCATGGACATGTCGATGAGCATGCCCATGGCCCACGACGAGCACCATGGCCACGGCAACGATGGCCAGCTGCATGTCATGTGGGAGAAGTGCGGCTACTGCAGCCTGCTGTTCAACTGCCCCGCCCTGCCCCAGACCCTCAGCCCGCTGACAGCGGGCAGCCAGATCCCCCCTGTCCACCTCACCAATGCCACGCGCCAGGGCCATGCCCGGCAGGCTGTATTCCCCGGCGCCCGCAGCCGCGCGCCACCCCGTTCGATCGTCGCCTGAACACAACGCGATAAACGCCCGAAGCCAGGAGGCTTCGCGCTGACTCATGACTGATCGACTGGAATCATTATGTCCGGCTGCACCCCTGTTTTTGCACTTTCCCTGCGTGGGACCATCGCCGTACTGTGCGGCTCGCTGCTCGCGCCACTGGCCTTTGCCGTCGAAACCGGCCATGAAGGCCACATCCACGACACTGCCGAGCTGAGCCCGACGGTGATCACCGCCATCGCCCCGAGCTCGCCGCTGACCGTGGTCACCAACCCCAAGGACCCGCGCCAGCCCGTGCCGGCCAGCGACGGCGGCGACTACCTCAAGACCATCCCCGGTTTCTCGGTGATCCGCGCTGGCGGCACCAATGGCGACCCGGTGCTGCGCGGCATGTTCGGCTCGCGCCTGAACATCCTCACCAACGGCGGCATGATGCTGGGTGCCTGCCCTGGCCGCATGGACGCCCCGACCTCGTACATCTCCCCGGAAACCTACGACCGCCTCACCGTGATCAAGGGCCCGCAAAGCGTGATCTGGGGGCCGGGCGGTTCGGCCGGTACCATACTCTTCGAGCGTGACCCGGAGAAATTCGGCGAGCTCGGCAGCCGGGTCAACGGCAGCGTGCTGGCCGGCTCCAACGGTCGCTTCGACAAAGTGCTAGACGCCGCCGCCGGCAACCAGCTCGGCTATGTGCGCTTCGTCGGCAACCAGTCGCACTCGGACGACTTCGAAGACGGCAACGGCGACACCGTGCCTTCGCGCTGGGACAAGTGGAACGGCGATGTCAGCCTCGGCTGGACCCCGGACGCCGACACCCTGCTCGAGCTGACCGCCGGCAAGGGCGACGGCGAGGCCCGCTCCGCCGGGCGTGGCATGGACGGTTCGCAGTTCAAGCGTGAAAGCCTGGGGCTGCGCTTCGAGAAGTCCAACCTCGGCGAGGTGCTCGACAAGGTCGAGGCGCAGGTCTATTACAACTATGCCGACCATGTGATGGACAACTACACCCTGCGCACCCCGTCGGGCAGCGGCATGATGGGCATGCCCATGGTCAGCAACGTCGACCGCCGCACCATGGGTGCGCGGATCAAAGCCACCTGGCGCTGGGCTGATGTGCAACTGATCAGCGGCATCGACGCGCAGACCAACGAGCACCGCCAGCGTGGCGGCATGGGGGTCAACGCGCACAAGGGCCAGCCCTGGACCAAGGATGCCGACTTCCACAACTACGGCGCCTTCGGCGAGCTCACCTGGTATGCGACCGGCGAGGACCGCCTGATCACCGGCGCCCGCCTGGACCGCGCCTCGGCCCGCGACTTCCGCAAGGGCAGCGCCACCGAGGGCGACACCCGCGCCGACACGCTGCCCAGCGGTTTCGTGCGCTACGAGCACGACCTGGCGGCGATCCCCGCCACCACTTACATCGGCCTCGGCCACACCCAGCGCTTCCCCGACTACTGGGAGCTGTTCTCGCCCAAGCGCGCCCCGGCCGGCTCGGTGAACGCCTTCGACGGCATCAAGCCGGAGAAAACCACCCAGCTCGACTTCGGCATCCAGTATCGCGACGAACGTCTGGAAGCCTGGGCATCGGGCTATGTTGGCCAGATCCGCGACTACATCCTGTTCGACTACCAACGCAACATGATGGGCAACCTCACCTCCCAGGCGCAGAACATCGACGCCCGCATCATGGGCGGTGAACTGGGCGCGGCCTACAAGCTGACCGAGAACTGGAAGGCCGACGCCACGCTCGCCTACGCTTGGGGCAAAAACAGCAGTGATGGCAAGGCGCTACCGCAAATGCCGCCCTTGGAAAGCCGCCTGGGCCTGACCTACAGCCGCGACACCTGGAGCGTCGGCGCCCTGTGGCGCCTGGTGGCCGAGCAGAACCGCATCGCCCAGAACCAGGGCAACGTGGTCGGCAAGGACTACGACAAAAGTGCCGGCTTCGGCGTGTTCTCGCTCAATGGTGCCTACAAGGTGAACAACAACCTCAAGCTCAGCGCGGGCGTCGACAACCTGTTCGACAAGGCCTACGCCGAGCACCTGAACCTGGCCGGGAACGCCGGGTTCGGCTACCCGGCCAACAGTACCCAGCCGGTGAACGAGCCAGGCAGGACCTTCTGGACCAAGGTCGACTTCAGCTTCTGACAACAACAAACGGGCGCGGGGCCTGACCGCGCCCAATCAAGGTCTACGGGAGGCTCCCATGAGCAAACCAAACGTTTCCTTCTACAACCTTGCGTGGCGCTGGCATTTCTATGCCGGGCTGTTCGTGGCGCCGTTCATGATCCTGCTGGCAATCACCGGGATCATCTACCTGTTCAAGCCACAACTCGACCCGTTAATGTACCGCGAGCTGATGGTGGTCGAGGCCGGCCATCACCGGCAGGCTGCCGATACGCTGCTGGCCAATGTGCGCCAGGCTTATCCCCAGGGGCAGGTGGGCCAGTACCTGCCAGCGATCAACGCCGAGCGCAGCGCGCAGTTCGTGGTGCATGACGGCGGGCGCGAGCTGAATGTCTTCGTCGACCCGTACAGCGGCAAGGTGCTGGGCGAGCAGGATGGCAAGCAGAACCTGCAGGCCATCGCCCGCGCCCTGCATGGCGAACTGATGGTCGGCACGGTCGGTGACCGGCTGGTGGAACTGGCGGCCGGCTGGGGCATCGTCCTGGTTGTGTCCGGCCTCTATCTCTGGTGGCCACGCGGGCGCAGCAGCGCGGGCGTGCTGTGGCCACGTTTCAGCGCGCGCGGCCGCTTGCTGTGGCGCGACCTGCATGCCGTTACCGGCTTCTGGGGTTCGGCCCTGCTGCTGTTGATGCTGCTCAGCGGCATGACCTGGACCGGGCTGTGGGGCAAGCAGTACGCCGACCTGTGGAACCGCTTCCCGGCGGCCATGTGGAACGACGTGCCGAAGTCCGATAAAGAAGCGCGCGACCTCAACAGCGCCCACCGCCAGACCGTGCCGTGGGCGATGGAGAACACGCCGATGCCGGTGTCCGGCGCCCATGCCGAGCATGCAGGGCATCACATGATGGATCACGCCCCGGCGGCGCCGCAGGTCAGCCTGCAGCAGGTCGAGGATGTCGCCACCCTGCGCAAGGTCGAACCGGGCTACAGCATCACCCTGCCGACCACGGCCGACGGTGTGTTCACCATCGCAGTGTTCGCCGACGATCCGCGCAACGACGCCACCTTGCATGTCGACCAGTATACCGGCCAAGTACTGGCCGACGTGCGCTGGCAGGACTACAGCCCGGTGGCCCGCGCCACGGAGCTGGGGGTGATGCTGCACGAAGGGAAGATGTTCGGGCCGTTGAACCAGCTCGTCATCCTGCTGGTATGCCTGATGATCCTGCTGGGTTCGGTAAGCGGGCTGGTGATGTGGTGGAAGCGCAAACCGGCCGGTGGGCTCGGCGTGCCGCCGCTGCGCCATGACCTACCGCGCTGGAAGACGGCGGTGGGGGTGATGCTGTTGCTGGGCGTCGCCTTCCCGCTGGTGGGGTTGTCCATGGTGGTGATGTGGGTGGTGGATAGCCTGGTGGTGCGGCAACGCAAGGTGGTCCACGCCTGAAACCGCATCGCGGGGGAAGGCGCAACACGATGTTCCAAC